>RPRB01000026.1 GCA_003818285.1 Myxococcaceae bacterium | reverse complement strand
TGGCGTCGAGGTCGTAGCTCTTCACCGTGACCAGGACCAGCTTCGCGCCGCGCAACGCGGTCGGATCGTCCGTGGCGGTGACGCGGGCGACCCAGGAGCTCCCGTCGGCCTCGGTGATCCGGAGCCCACCCGTCCGTATGGCCTCGAGGTGCTTGCCCCGCGCGAGGAGCTGCACCTCGTTGCCGGCCCTGGCGAGCACCGCACCGTCGTAGCCGCCCACTCCGCCTGCACCCAGGATGGCGATTCTCATGGCCCGGCAAGGTAACTGGGAGCGGGGTGAAGTGCGACCGGACGCGCATGACTGGAGCCGCCCGTTCCTGCGGCCCGGTGCGATCGCCTCGAAGTAGGCTCGGCGCTACTCGAACAGGAACGTGGTCGCCTCGGGGAACCCGGCGGTGTTCTCGCCCCCGTGGACCAGGACCTTTCCGTTCACGAGCAACGTGACGGTCGGGCTGAGCCACGCCGGCTGGAGCGTCGGGCCCGGAGCCCAGGAGTTGCTCTGGGGATCGTAGATCTCGGTCTGCGCGACCGCGCCGCGGTTGCCCAGGTCGGCCACTCCTCCGACCACGACCACCCGGCCGTCCGTCAGGATGACGTCGGCGTGGAGAAAGCGGCCGACACGGAGGTCTCCGGCAGAGCCGAACGTTCCCGTCGCCGGGTCGTAGACCTCCGCGTGCTCGGCCCCCGGGGTGTCCGGGGCGGGCGGCAGCCCGAAGCCACCGGTGACGAGCACCCGGCCGTCGGGGAGCAGGGTGGCCCGGTGGAGCCCCCGCGGAACGGCCAGCGACCCCGTGGGGGTGAAGGTGCCGGTCGCCGGATCGAACAGCTCGGCAGAGCCGGTGGGGGTCTCGCTCACCGTATTGCCGTCGACGACGCAGCACACGAAGCCGCCGGCGATCAGGACCCGGCCGTCGTCGAGCAGGGTCGCGGTGTGCAGACGCCGCGCAGTGCCCATCGGTGAGCCCTCCTTCCAGACTCGGGATTCCGGGTCGTAGATCTCGGTCCCGGGGCCGCCCCCGAAGAACCCGCCGCCGGTCAGGAGGACCCGACCATCGGCGAGGAGCGCGCCGCTTCCGGTGCCCTGGTGCCGGACCCTCAGGTCGCCCGCCCGCGTGAACCGCTGCGCGGCAGGATCGAACGTCTGGCTCAGCAGGGGGCCGGGGGTCGGGAGGCCGACGCCGGCGTTGGGTCCCCCGCCGGCGAGAAGGAACCCGGTCCGCAGCGGCAGCACGGTGGTGAAGCCGGTGTCGATGGCCGCGGAGAACGCCAGGTCCGGGCCTTGCGCGAAGGTCTCGGAGACGGGATCGAAGCGGGAGGAGGTGTTCGTGTCCGGGACGTTGATCGACTCGGAGGTATTGCCCCCCATGACCAGGGCGCTCCCGTCGGAAAGGCTCATCGCGACGTGATTTTTTCGGGCGACCGCCGCATCGGCCAGCCGCCGGAGGCGATCCCGGTAGTGCGCGGCGACGGTGACGGTCGCGTGGGCGGTCTGCCCGGCTCCGTGGACCGTCAGGGTGAACGTCCGGGTGGCGGGAAGGATGGGCGTGTCCACCGGGGTGCCGCTCACCACCGACCCGAGCCCCTCGATCTCGGCGCTCTCGCCGGAGAATTCGGCGGTCAGCTGGGTGCGATCTCCGACGAAGACGGAGTCATTCGTGGCAGCAAAGCGGGTGATCGAAGGCGTCGCGGGAGGAGGCGCCTCGTTCCCGGGTCCGCTGCCCCGGGCGGCTCCCCCGCACGCAGTGAGCGCGGCGCCACCGTGGACGGATACCAGCAACAGGGCGGTGGCGACCTGGCGACGGCGCATCGACTTCCTCGGGAGAGTGGGTCCGGTACCGAAGAACCACCGGACGGACGCCGTTGCGAGTACAGCGACCGCAGTTTCCTGCGCCGAAGGCCGCATAACGACCCGTGACCCGTTCGCACGACTTTCGAAATGGCTCGACCCCCCGGAATCCGCACCCGGACTCGAGGGGAGACGACGATGGGTGGAAGGCACGCCTGGCGGGGCCCGCGGGGCCCGCTGCTGGCTGGCGCAGGCCGGATTGTCCGAGCCCCTCCTGTTAGCATCCCGTCTCCGAGCCAGAGGTGGGTGCACACATGATGAAGACGCGAGTGCAGAAGGTCCTCCGGGCCCGCGACCAGGCGTTCCGGCAGATGCGGGCCGCCAGTCAGAGGGCCTACAAGGAAGCCCACTACATGGAGCAAGCGATGCGCCTCGGGCTCCGGAGCATGCAGAAGGACCCCGAAACACACGCCGAGGCCATCGCGGTGGTCGAGCGCGAGCTGGCGATGATTCGCGAGCTGGACCGGGCCTACATCGAAGAGGCGATGGTCCGGGACCGGAAGCTCTACCCGGCTGGCTTCAAGGCGTGGCTGGCGTTCGGTGAGGCGCTCGACAAGGTCCGGGGCGAGCTCTGCGACAAGTGCTCCCAGCGGGTCCTCAAGGTGTTCGAAGAGGTCGTCCGCGTCGCGGAAACCGACTCGGAAAAGTTCTAGCTCCCAGTCGAGGACGGTCACCGCTTCGCCAGTGACCCGCCGGCGCGCCCCGCGTCCTCCTTCTGGTAGAACTTCTCCAACAGCGTCCGGGCTTCGTCGCGGTCGAGGCAGGTGTACGAGTTCCAGGCTTCGGTCCGGAGCTGATCGTCGAGGCCCTTGCCGATCACCTCGAGAATCGTCTCCTTCGCGGACCGGACTGCGCGCTGGGAGTTCCGCAGGATCTGTCGGGCGAGGAGCTCCGTCTCTTCGTCCAGACGATCGTGCGGGACCACCTTGGTCACCAGGTTGCATTGCAGCGCTCGCTGCGCGTCGACCGGCTCGGCGGTCAGGACCAGTTGCATCGCGACCCCGACCCCGCATGTGTTCACCAGCCGGACGATCCCCCCGTCGCCGTGGTGGAACCCGCGCCGGGCCTCGAACGAGCCGAGCATCGCCCGCTCCGAAGCAACGCGGAGATCACAGGCCAGCGCCAGCTCCAGACCCGCTGCCAGTGCCCACCCGTTGATGGAGGCGATGATCGGCTTGTGGATCCGGTGTAGCCCGCGGGTGATGCCGCCGAACCCCAGGTCGACGATCTCGCGCACCCTGCTCGGGGTTGCGTCCACGTAGTTCGCGGGCACCCAGGTCCGCAGGTCGGCGCCGGCGCAGAAGCTGTCCCCCGTCCCGGAGAGGATGGCCACGTCGACCGCGTCGTCGTCACGGAAGTCCCGCCAGATGCGGCACAGCTCGTCGTGCATCTCGAGGTCGATCGCGTTCTTGGCCTCGGGTCGGTCCAGGGTGACGAACGCGATCCGGTCGCGCTTCTGGTAGCGGATGGTCTTCAGCACGTGACGCCTCCGGCTTGGGGGGCAGGATGTCGACGGCCTGACGATACCTTCGCCGGTCAATCCTCCAAGGGGCCCGGAGTGAGCAAGAAGGTCTGGTTGCCCTGGCCCCCGGGAGGCCGATTGCCCCTCCAGCCGCTGCCGAAAGTGCCCTCTGGCGTCCACGGTCTGGATGAGATCACCGGCGGTGGGCTTCCCCGCGGCCGCCCGACGCTGATCTGCGGCGGAGCGGGATGCGGCAAGACGCTCTTCGCGATGGAGTTCCTGGTCCGGGGCGCCACGGAGCATGGCGAGCCGGGGGTCTTCATGGCCTTCGAGGAGACCGCCGAGGAGCTCGCGGCCAACGTCGCCTCCCTGGGCTTCGACCTCCGGCGGCTGGTGGCGCAGCGGAAGCTGGCCATCGACTACGTGCGGGTGGAGCGCAGCGAGATCGAGGAGACCGGCGAGTACGACCTGGAAGGCCTCTTCGTCCGCCTCCAGTACGCCATCGACAGCGTGGGCGCCAAGCGCGTCGTGCTGGACACGATCGAGTCGCTCTTCAGCGGACTGCCCAACCCGGCGGTGCTCCGTGCGGAGCTTCGCCGTCTCTTTCGCTGGCTCAAGGATCGGAAGATGACGGTGGTCATCACCGGCGAGAAGGGCGAGGGGACGCTGACCCGGCAAGGTCTGGAGGAGTACGTCTCCGACTGCGTCATCTTCCTCGACCACCGGGTCACGGACCAGACGTCGACCCGGCGGCTCCGGGTGGTGAAGTATCGCGGCACCACCCACGGGACCAACGAGTACCCCTTCCTCATCGACGAGGGCGGCATCTCGATCCTCCCAGTGACCTCGCTCGGCCTCGCCCACCGGGTGACCAACGAGCGGGTCTCGACCGGCATCCCGAGGCTCGACGAGATGCTGGGCGGCAGGGGCTACTTCAAGGGAAGCACCATCCTCGTCTCCGGAACCGCCGGTACCGGGAAGACCACCTTCGCGGCGATCCTCGCCCGGGCAGCCACCGAGCGCGGAGACCGCTGCCTGTACTTCTGCTTCGAGGAGTCGCCGGACCAGCTGGTACGGAACATGCGATCGGTGGGGGTGGATCTGAAGAGCCCGGTGAAGTCCGGAACGCTCGAGATTCACGCCGCGCGGCCGAGCACCCACGGCCTCGAGCGTCACCTGGTGACGATGCACAAGGTCATCAACCAGCGCCGGCCAGACGTGGTCATCGTCGATCCTGTCAACAACCTGGTCCGGGTGGGCACCCTCCTCGAGACGCAGGCGATGATCATCCGCTTGATCGATTTCCTGAAGGCACGCGGCATCACCACCTTCTTCACCAGCCTGACCGGAGGCGGGGACGATCTGGAGCAGACCGACATCGGGATCTCCTCACTGATCGACACCTGGCTGAACCTGGAAGTCGTCAAGAACGGAGGGGAGCGCAATCGCACCGTGGCGATCGTCAAGTCACGTGGGATGGCGCACTCCAATCAGACCAGCGAGTACATCCTCGGCGCCCGCGGGGTGAGCATCGCCGACACCTACCTCGGGGTGAGCGGGGTCTTGACCGGCTCGGCCCGCCTGGCCAAGGAGGCCGAGGACGAGGCGGCGGCCCGGGTCGCCGATCGGGCGATCGTGCGGAAGCAGGGAGAGCGGGAACGCCGCCGGCGGCAGGTCGAAGCACAGATCCTCCTGCTTCGGGAGGGTCTCGACGCCGACGACGCCGATCTCGCCGGCGCCATCCAGGAGGGCCACGTGCGGCTGCAAGCCGAGACGCTGCGGATGGCGAAGAGCAGACCTGCATTTGTCGCGCGGGGTCACCGTGGCAAGGCCAAGGGTCCCGGGGTCCGAAAGAGACGATGAAGCGAAGAACCTCAGCCACGGCGCGGCAGAAGCAGGCCGTGTCGGCCCCACCGGAGCGATGGGAGCTACGCCTGTACGTCGCCGGGCAGACCGCCCGCAGCGCGATCGCGCTCGCCAACCTCGAGCGCATCTGCGAGGAGCATCTGAAGGGCCAGTACCACATCGAGCTCATCGACCTGCTCAAAAACCCGCGACTGGCCCGGGGCGACCAGATCCTCGCCCTGCCCACGCTGGTCCGGAAGTTGCCCGCCCCGATGAAAAAGATCATCGGCGACCTGTCGAACGAGGAGCGGGTGCTGATCGGGCTCGACCTGCGCCCCCTCGGACGGGAAGGGACATGAGTCCGGTGCGCAGGCCAGCCTCCCCTGGAACACGAAGCCGCAAGTGGCGCGCGACCGCCCGACGCGACGTCCGGAGGGCCGGGGCGCTGCAATACGTCCTCAAGCTCTACGTGACCGGCCTGAACCGTGCCTCGGGGCTGGCCATCGAACGGGTGCGAGGGGTATGCGAGACACACCTCCAGGGCCGCTACGAGCTCGAGGTCGTCGACATCTACCAGAAGCCGGCGCTGGCGAGGGACGAGCAGATCCTCGCCACGCCCACGCTGATCAAGGTTCTTCCTGCGCCGCTGCGACGGTTCATCGGGAACCTGGCCAACGTCGAGAAGGTCCTCTTCGGTCTCGATCTCCGGGAGAAGAGATGAAGCCCCGCCGGACGCCCAGAGCCGTCGAGCTGGAGCTCGAGCAGCTGCGACTCCGTCTCGAGGAGGCCGAGGAGACGCTGCGGGCGCTCTCCGCCGGCGAGGTGGACTCGCTGGTCATCGAGGGTCCCGACGGGCCGCGGGTCTACGCGCTGGAGGGGTCGAACAGCTCCTACCGGGTGCTGGTCCAGGAGATGAACGAGGGAGCCGCGACGGTCACCCGGGACGGCACCATCCTCTACTGCAATCGCCGGTTCGCCGAGGTCCTGGCCCATCCCCTGGAGAAGGTGATGGGCGGATCCCTGCGCGACCACGTCGCGGCGCAGCATCTGGCCGGGTTCGACGTTCTCTGCCGGAGGGGGTGGGAAGGCGAGAGCAAGGGCGAGGTGGCGATCCAGCGACCCGATGGAACCCAGGTCCCGCTCTATCTGTCGATCAGCGCCCTGGTCGACGAGGAGCCGGTTCTCTGCATCATCGCCACCGACCTGACCGAGCATTTCCGGTCGCAGGAGCTGCGTCGGAGCGAGGAGCTCGCCCGGCGGCGGGCGACCGAGCTCCAGGCCCTCTTCGATGCGGTCCCCGCCGCGGTCTTCATCACCCGTGACCCCTCCGGAAGGAGCATCGAGGGCAACGACCTCTGTTACGAGATGCTCCGAGCCCCTCGGGGAAGCGCGATCTCGCTCACCGCGCCCGAGCCGCCTGACCACTTCCGGCTGCTCAAGGACGAGGTCCCCGTTCCCCCCGAGGCCCTCCCCATCCAGGTCGCCGCCAGCCAGGGGGTGGAGGTCCGGAACTACGAGCTCGCTCTGGAGTTCAAGGACGGGACGGTGCGCCACATCCTCGCCAATGCGACCCCCCTCCGCGACGACCAGGGACGCCCGAACGGAGCCGTGGCCACGTTCATTGACATCACCGAGCGAAGGAAGGTCGAGGAGGCGCTCCGCGAGGGAGATCAGCGAAAGACCGACTTCCTCGCCGTCCTCTCCCATGAGCTCCGGAACCCGCTCGCGCCGATCCGGAACAGCGTGTTCACGCTCGACCGGTCCCCGCCGGGGAGCGATGCGGCGCGGCGGGCCAGCGAGGTCCTCCATCGACAGACCGAGCACCTCACCCGGCTGGTGGACGACCTGCTGGACATCAACCGGATCACCCACGGGAAGGTCGAGCTCCAGCGGACCTCGCTCGATGCCCGCGAGGTCGTGGAGCGGAGCTGCGACGACATGCGCGCCGTCTTCGACCAGCGCGGCTTGGCTCTGCAGCTCTCGCTGTGCGATTCGCCGGTCTGGGTGGATGCGGACGCGAGCCGGCTCGCGCAGATGGTGGGGAATCTCCTGGCCAATGCGCTGAAGTTCACCCCCCGGGGAGGGCGGATCCAGGTGGAGGTCGGCCCCGGGGACGGCGGGTGTGAGATCCTCGTCCGGGACACCGGGATCGGCATCGAGAGCGGCGACCTGGGTCGGATCTTCGAGCCATTCGTTCAGTCCGCCCGAACCCGTGGACAGGGACTGGGGATCGGTCTGGCGCTGGTGAGAGAGCTCGCCTTGAGGCACGGGGGGACGGTCCGAGCGCGGAGCGGCGGCGCGGGTCGCGGCTCCGAGTTCGTCCTCTCCCTTCCGCTCGGCGCGCGCGCGCCGGAGCAGCCGGGAAAGGCCTCCGGCCAGAAGGGCTCCAGCGGGCTTTCGGTGCTGGTCATCGAGGACCACGAGGATGCCGGTGCCAGTCTGGCCGACGTGCTGGATCTGCTCGAGCATCACGTCGAGCTGGTCTCCACCGGACGCGCCGGTGTTGACGCCGCCTCGGCGCGGATGCCCGACGTGCTGATCTGCGATCTCGGCCTCCCGGACATGGACGGCCACCAGGTCATCCGTGCGATCCGCCGGTTGCCGGCGGCGCGCGGGCTGTTCGGCATCGCCCTCACCGGCCTGGCCCAGCCGCGGGATCGACAGGAGGCGCTGGCTTCGGGGTTCGACGCGCACCTGGCCAAGCCGGCCTCGATCGACGAGATCCAGGCCCTGCTGGCGGAGGCCGCGCGCCGGCGTCACCGACACCAGGGCGGAACAGGGTCTTCCCGCCCCCGCGGCTGACCCTCCCTTCCCTGCCCAAGATTTTCATGGCCGGCACCTGGGCACCCGGGGGATTCTCCCACCGCCATTCCGAGCGAGCTCGTCAGGCGCTCGACAACGAGAGCCGACCATCGGCTCGAGGGAGAAACCCATGCGGAAGAACGTCGTCACCTCGATGGTGCTCGGGGCGTTGCTGCTCGCAGGCCGGCCGGCGCTTGCCGCCGACACCGTCTCCGACAAGATCAAGAAGTCCTGCAACAAGGAGCTCACCACCTTCTGCAAGGGCGTGGTACCCGGGGAGGGACGTGTCCTGGCGTGTCTCTACGCCTTCGAGAACAAGGTCTCGGACCAGTGCGTCCAGGCGGTGTACGACGCGGCCGTTCAGCTCGAGGCGGCCGTCGCCGCCCTGAAGTTTGCAGCGAACGAGTGCAAGGCCGACCTCCAGAAGTTCTGCGCCGACGTGAAGCTCGGCGAGGGACGCGGGCTGGCTTGCCTCAACAAGCACGACAAGGACGTGAGCCAGAGCTGCAAGGACGCGCTGAAGCAGACCGGCCTCAGGAAGTGAGTCGGAGGCACTCCCCTCCAGGCCGCTCCTCCTCGCCCCGGCCACCTCCCGGCTCCAGCTCGGCCTCTAGTGAGTGCGTCCAGCGGCCTCGGCCTGACACTGGCCTGGGGCGCGCCGGCGGCCGCATCGATGTCCGCTCGGCTCCGGGCGCGGTTCCCTCATCCGGCTCCCGGCCGTCGTCGAGCCCGTGCGAGCCTCCTCCGCCACCCAGGGCGCCTTGAGCGCGATCGAGGAGTTTGCCGCCTCGCTCGCGCCGGCCGGCGGAAGAGCTCCACCTCGTCCCGCTCGAATGCGAGATGCAGTTCAGTGGACGATCGATCGGGAGGAGGAGCACCGGTTTTGGTTTCGAACAGAATCGTCGCGACCGGAGCGTGAGTTTGCTGCGCGGCGAGAATCGGAGCATTTCCGTTGCTCTCGCCGATCGCGGTTGGAGCGGCGTCACACCCCCGGTGCCGAGTGAGGAACTCGGCTGTGCTATTCAGAGCCGCCCTTGCCGGTCGTTCATTACAGCTCGCTCGTTCCTCCGGGGGAAGGGGTCGTCGGAAGCTTCAGCGCCCGTGCGCGGAGGGCGCTGCGCTCGGAATTCGGAGCGCTGCACCCTCGCCTCTGGCTCGCCGGGCTCCCGGTCGGCCTCCTGCCGCAGCTGGCGTTCCCGCGACTTCGCACCTCGCTCTATCGACTGGCAGGCGTCTCCATCGGGGAGCACACGCTGCTCGGCGGACGCCTGGACCTGATCGGCCCGGGGCGGATCGAGGGGCGGCTGACGATCGGCCGTGACTGCTGGCTCAATGCCCCGCTCTTCGCCGACCTGACCCAAAGCATCACCATCGGCGACCGGGTGACCATCGGACATCACGTGGTGCTGGTGACCGCCAGCCACATGTTCGGTCCGTCGACCCGCCGGGCCGGCCCAGGCAAGTCGGCGCCCATCGTGATCGGCGACGGGGTGTGGATCGCCGCGGGGGTGATGATCCTTCCGGGTGTCACAATCGGGGCCGGAGCGATCCTCGGCGCCGGGAGCGTGGTGACCCGGGACGTCCCCGAGCGGACGCTGGCCTTCGGAACGCCGGCCCGGCCCGTGCGCCAGCTGAGCGCAAACGAGGACGTGGAGTCGTTCGACCTCTTCGAGTGGGTGGACGAGGAGCCCGGGCTCGAACCGGCCGCGCCGGCCGCGCACTAGAGGCCCGTAAGAAGGTTCCGGTCTCGAGCCGTGGCCCATTTGCAGTTCGGTTGGCCCGGGCGTAGCGTTTGCGTTTCAGGAAGCTCACCTTCCGAGGAGTCGACGATGGCCTATCACCTCGAAGGACGTCTCCTCGAAGTCTGCAACTGTCGCGTGCTGTGCCCGTGCTGGATCGGGGAGGATCCCGACTTTGGCACCTGCGACACGTTCATGGCCTGGCGCTTCGACAAGGGAACGATCAATGGAGTCGATGTTGCAGGACGCACCATCGCCCTTGTGGCACACATTCCCGGCAACATCCTCAAGGGAAACTGGCGGGCGGCGGTTTACCTCGACGACAAGGTGAACGCGAAGCAGGAGGAAGCGATTCTGGGCGTGTACACGGGAAAGCTGGGTGGCCCGGTCGCCGACCTCGTGAAGCTGATCGGAGAGGTCGTGTCGGTGGAGAAGACCCCGATCCAGTTCGAGGTGCAGGGCGGAAAGGGAACTCTCAGTGTGGGCAACGCCGCCTACGCCGAGCTCGAGCCGTTCAAGAACGCGACCGGCGCGACGACGACGCTGGCGGACACGGTCTTTTCCACGGTTCCCGGCGCGCCGGTCTTCGTCGGCAAATCCCCCCACTACCGCTCGAAGAACGACAAGCTGGGAATCAATCTCGACATCAGCGACCACAACGCGCTGCAAAGCACGTTCGTCTTCGACGGCTGACGTCGCTGGCGGCGACCATGGCTCTGGCGCTTGCGGCGGAGCGGCGCTACCTGCTTCCGGCACTCGTCGCCCTCCTCGCGGCGATGGCCTGGGCGAGCATGGCGTTGTGGAGCGCCAGCCCCTACGCGCGATACCTCGATCACGGCGGCTGGCTCGATGCCGCAGCGATCCGCGCGGCTTGCAAAGCCGTCCCGCAGGGCAACGTGGTCGTGCCAGCGGTGCTCCACTCCGGAGCGTGGCTGCTGATGATCGTCGCCATGATGCTCCCCACCACGCTGCCGCTCTTGAACGTCTTCGCCCGGATCACCGCCGGGCGCGCAAAAGCCGGCCTGCTGCTCGCCCTGCTGATGCTGGGCTACCTGGCCGCCTGGGGCGGGTTCGGGTTCGCTGCGCACGCAGCCGATTCCGGGGTTCACCTCGTCACCGGTCGCCTCGGCTGGCCGGCGACGGACGGCTGGGTCATCGGTGCGGTGATCCTCGCGCTCGCCGGGGCTTTCCAGTTCAGCGCGCTCAAGTACCGCTGTCTCGACCGCTGCCGCACGCCCTTCGGATTCGTCAACTCCCGCTGGAGTGGACGCCGGCCGACGCGCGAGGCTTTTCGAATCGGCGTCGACCATGGTCTGTTCTGCATCGGGTGTTGCTGGGCGCTGATGCTCGTGATGTTCGCGGTGGGCATGGGCAGTCTGGGATGGATGTTGGCGCTGACGGCGGTGATGGCGGCAGAGAAGAATCTGCCCTCGGGCCGGCGGCTCGCGGCGCCCGTTGGCATCGCATTGCTGGCGTGGTCGGCGGCGATCGTGGTGCTCAACGCCGGATGAGTGGTCTTGCTCGCTCGCGATTCGAGGGCCTCACCACGCGAGCGGCGTGACGTCGAACGGCGTGCACGTCGAGTTCGAAACCATCGCGTGGCCCAAGAGGCACCGCCTCGCCCTGAGCGCTTGCCGTCTCGAGGCGTTTGGAGGCTGATTGACGCCCGCATCGCTGAACCTGGGGTGCCAATGCCTGCTCTGGCCCGGGGCCCAACCGTCGTCATGCTCGCGGTGGTCGGCTTGTCTGGCTGCGATGTTCCGCTTTGCCCGCCTGGGCCAGACGGGGGCCTCATCGTCGACACCACTCCCCCGCAAATCACCTGCCCGGGAAACATCACCAGGCCGCAAGACCCCGGCGCGTGTACGGCGGTGACGACGTTCTCGCCGACGTTCTCGGACGATTGCTCCCCGAGCGTCGTCTGCGTTCCGCCGTCGGGCACGGCGTTTCCGCTTGGGACGACGACGGACACCTGCACGGTCACCGAGCCGTCGGGGCTCTCGGCGAGTTGCAGCTTCACGGTGACCGTGACCGACACGGTACCACCCGTGATCGACTCGCTCGTGGCCAGTCCCGGCACTCTCTGGCCGCCGAATCACAAGCTCGTGCCGATCTCGATCACCGCCTCCCCGACCGACAACTGCGACCCGTCACTGAGCTGCAGGATCGTCTCGGTGACCGCCAACGAGCCCGTTTTGGGCCCCGGCAGCGGCAACACCGACCCTGACTGGATCATCACCGATCCCGGGCCGAAGGTGAGTCCAGCGGTGCTCGGCGTCGAGCTGCGTGCCGAGCGTGCGGGGGGTGGCACGGGCCGGGTTTATCGGATCGACACCACCTGCGCCGACGCGTCGGGCAACACCACCTCCGGCTCCTCGACCGTGACCGTCCCGCACGACCAGGGTCACTGAGGTTGGCATTGGGGGGGGATTGGGTGACGCGGGTGTGAGCCGCCCCGTTCTCGCTCCCCATCCCGGAACGCTTCGGTCTGGCCAGGGATGGCTGGCTCCTCTCCGTGGCGCGTCCTACTCTGCGAGGGCGCGCAGGCGCGTCTTGCTCGTGGGATATCGGGACGCCGACGGGCTCGATCTGTTCGGGCCCGCCGAAGTCTTCGCCGAGGCCGTTCGGCGGCTGGAAGCTCCGGTCTACGAGGTCGTGATGAGCGCTGTCGGAGGCGGCGCCGTGACGCTGACCTCCGGGATCTCGGTGGCCACTGCCGACCTCACCAACATCCGCCCGCAACCGAATGACATCGTGATCGTTGCCGGCGGAGCCGACGAGGCGACCGACGCTGCGGCAACGAACCGCGGGCTGCTCGCCTGGCTGGCGCGCGCGTCCCGGACGGGGAGCCGGATGGGTTCGGTGTGTGACGGCGCCTTCATCCTCGCGAGCGCCGGGATCCTGGACGGGAAGAGGGCGGCGACCCACTGGTACTCGTGCGAGCGACTCGCGCGCCTGTATCCGAAGGTCCACGTGGACCGCGAAGCGATCTTCGTCCGGGACGGCCGGATCTGGACCGCCGCCGGTGTCAGCACGGGGATCGACATGGCGCTTGCCATGGTCGAGGAAGACCACGGCCGGAGGCTCGCCGACGCGGTCGCCTCTCACCTCGTGCTGTTTGCCCGCCGCCCGGGATTCCAGTCCCAGTTCAGCGAGGAGCTCGTGGCGCAGACCCTTGCCTCGGACCCCCTAGGGCCGGTCATCGCGTGGATGCGAGCGAACCTCCGCGCGCCGCTCGACGTCGCCACGGTGGCGCACCGGGCCGGCATGTCGGTGCGCACTCTCCATCGCACCTGCTTGCACGCGCTCGACCTGACCCCCGCCAAGCTCGTCGAGAAGCTCCGTGTCGAGCACGCACGTTCGTTGCTGACGACCACGCGGCTGGGCACGAAGGTCGTCGCCTCGCGTTCAGGCTTCGGCTCGACGCCGCGAATGACCCGAGCCTTCCAGCGTGCGCTCGGAGTCACCCCGGGAGCGTACCGACTCATGTTCTTTCGGGACTCCGGGGGGACATCGAGCCCTGCGAGCACGGAGCCTCGGCGCTAGCGAGCCACACGGGCCTCGGGCAGCCACGACGAGGACTGTCCGACTCAGTGCGCGTGTTCGCCGACGACCTCGATCTCGGTGGTGTTCGGCCCCGAGACGGTCCCCCTGGTCGTGATGATGCGCCGGGTGATCGTGTGGTGGCCGGGGCGGAGCGGCTTGAAGAGAATGAAGTACGAGTCCACGACCGCGGGCTGGAACGTACCGGTGATGCAAGCATCGACGGTGCTCTGCAGGCTCAGGTCTCCCTTGAAGAACATCAGAAGGCGACGGCACCGGCCAGGAGGAAATCGAACAGGCTCTGCCCAGGCGCGGGTTGGAAGGCCGGGTCGGGGCACGGATAGTCGTTCAGGACGCTCGACAGGGTGATCGCCACCGCCTTGCCCTGCTCGACGACACACGAGCGGGTCAGGTTCTTGCTGCCGACGGGAAAGGGAGGAACGTAGAACACCGGCCCACCCTGACCGGCGCTGCAATCCGAGGTCACCGAGAGAATGGGATTCTGGGCCGAGGGGATCGAGAGCACCCATCGCCACCAGTTCTCCGACCACGTCTCCAGGCTGAGGCCGTCAGGGTGAGACTGCGGTGGGAACAGGGCCGGGTTCGGGCTGCCCCCTCCACCCTCGAAGCTCTCGGCCTCCGGGTTCAGGCGCGCCAGCTGTGCCCCGATCACGGGGCCACCAATCAGGAGCTCAGAGAGAACTCCGACGAACACGGCCCCGATCCGTGCCCTGGTCAACCACCACGTCACGTCCTACTTCGCCAGGTGCCACCTCCAGTGGCACGTCCTACGGGCACTCCGGTTGGCAGGAGTGACAAAGAGGTTCTATTTCCTGCCATCGGTTCAGGAGACGGTAGGCGGCGCGACTGAGAGCCGATCGGCGCTTTCACCTCCGAGCCGAGCAACGGGCGAAGATTACTTGGCTGCGTGCGCCCACATTCCCTGCTCCGGCTTCGCTGTCGTCACCAGGCCAGCGTGGTCGCTGGGCCAGAGACCGGTCCGGTGGTCAAAGGGTCGAGCGCCGACGATCTTCCCGGTGAGCGGCTTCAGGTCCCGGACGAACACGTAGTCGATGCGCTGGTCGCGCCCGGGCTCGGTCTCGGTCAGTCTCTCCGGGAAGCAGCAGGTGAACCCGTCCTTCTTCGGATGGACGTCTGCCCAGGAGTCGGTGAATCCGACGCCGGCGACGGAGGCAGCCACCTCGGTGCCGGGCAGCGAGTTGAGATCACCCACCAGGACCGCCTTCCCCGGGGTCGCGGCGAGGATGCCGGCGAGCTCCATCCCCTGGAGTACCCGGACCGGGGCGAAGAAGGACTCGGTGTGGGTGTTGAGGAAGGCGAGCCACTCGCCGCCGATCTTCAGGTCGACGGCCGTCCAGCCCCGCGGCACCAGGAACGGGCTGCCCAGGATCTGCAACGGAAGGAGCACGGAGTACCTCGCCCCCCGCGCGTTGCGGAACTCCGTCCCCTTCCGGACGAGGATCGCCTGGCGATCGGTCGCGCGCACGTCGATGCCCATCAGCGTCGGTGTCTCGATGTCCAGGAGCTCGATGGACTCGGCGACCTCGTAGGGCGTGCCGCGGGCCTCGAGCGCGGCGAGGAGCTCCGCGATGTAGTCGTACACGACATGCGTCGCCGGTGTGGCCGGGTCGCTCGGGGACTGGGTGCGCCACAGGAACGCCTCCTGCAGTCCCACCGCATCGGGCCGGTTCATCGCGATCTCGTCGGCGAGGAGCTCCGCGCGGGCGTGGAAATCGTTCGCCACGACGGTGTTCCAGACCCGGGTGGTGGCGGCGAGAAAGGCCGGGAGCGATCCGGCGGCGATGACGTCGTCGAGCGCAGCACCGAGATACAGATTCCGCGTCATGACCTCGACCGGCCCCCGGCCGACGCCTCGCTCGTCCGAGCTGGTGGCGAGAGCCGACTGTGCGCTCGTCTCGGGCTCCGGGGCCGCCCCGCAAGCAATGAAGAGGACAAGGGAGGACAGCGCCATCACGTTCCGGATGACCATGTGTCACCTCCGCCGAGGAAGGACCTGGAGCCTCCGGCCCCAGTGGCCGCGGCACCATCGGACCATGGTCCTACGCGGTGGAGGTGACCTCCAGGGAAGTCGAGCCCTGGGCTGAGCTCCTCAAGCGGACGTTCCAGACCGACGTCCTCACCTGTCCCGCTGCGGGGGCACGCGCCGCGTCGTCGCCGTCATCCTCCGTTCCACCACTGCTCAGGCCATCCTCGAGCACCTGCGGCTCCCCTCCAGGCCCCTCCCCCTCGCTCCGGCCACCTCCCCTCCCCAGCTCGGCCTCTGGTGAGTGCCGTCCGACGTTCGAGACTCGCCCCGGCCCGACCACGGCCCCGGGACTGCTCTACCCTCGGTGCGCGCGTGGAGGTAGCCGAGGATGTCCAGCGTCCCGGAGCCGCGGCAGCGCCTTCTCGAGGGATCAATCCCCTCGATCCCTCACGAATTCTCCCGACCTGCGCGCTGACTCGGCGCCGGTCATGGTGACCGCGGCTGGTAGAGAAACCTTTCGGGGCGCACCCCGCCGTCCCCAGGGCCGAGGACCCAGGATTCGAGGCCCTCCGGAGTTCTCCGGTACGTCATGCCGTCGAGGTAGAGCGCGCCGGGCTCGGTCCGAACCAGATTGAAATCGACGGTCTTTTCCTTCGGCTCCCAGCCCCGCAGGTCGGGGCCGAAGTGCTTGAGCCGGATGGCCAGGGATTGCCCGGCCTCCACCAGCGTCACAATCTCGAGGAAGGTGACCCGGCCGTCGCGCATGCCCCGGTGGACGCTGGCCATGTTTCCGGCGAGCGGCGCGAGCCAGGCTTCTTCCGAGGTTCCACCGAGGCCGGTCCCCACCCAGGCGCCTTCCAGCCAGGCACCGGAACCGATGCGGGCAGGAGGAGGAGTGCTGCCGGGGGAGGCACGAACGACTGGCTCCCCCCGGGGCGGTCCGGCGACGACAGAGGTTGCTGGGCTTGCAACGCGGGACATTCGGACGTTCAACACGCTCGCAAAGAGCTGGATCCCCGCATCGCGTCGGATGACCCAGGCCTTCTCGAAGCGAACCTCGGTTGGGCTGATGGATTCGAGCGCCTGCGGACGAGGAGCGTCCTGGGACTCACGACCTCGAAGGGCGCTGTCGAAGAGCTTCGACCGCAGGACGAGCGATCCGGACTCCTCGGTCACGTAGGCAATGGCGTGGGTGGTGACCTCACCGCCGCGGACCCGACGAAAAACACCCACCATGCCTCCGCCCGAGGGTGGAAGCACGAAGGCATCGATCCGGTCGGTGGGGGTTCCTTCTCCGCGCCATTGGCCGGCGAGCCAGGCCATCTGGTCGATGCGGGCGGCAGGCGGCCCGGCAAGGACGGTTGCCGACAGCATGAAAAAGAAGGCGCCCGTGCATCGGCTCATGGGCAGTGATGATTCCCCGAAACGGGGCGCCCGACCACCCGTCCCAAAGTTGGCGTACAGCGATCGGCCGGCAATGAGTTCGGGCGCCGCGCGAGCCCGCGTCGTTCGGCCAGGCGATGCCTCGCCGTCGCCCTCCCGGGTTCTGGCTCATCGCCCTGTCGGGGGCACCAGCTTTCTCCGGTTCGCCGCCAGGCCGTAGAGCACTGAAGCGAGTGCCACGGTCGCCACCCAGAGGACGAGCGCCCCGACGAAGAGCAGGATGACCACGCAGCCGACGAGGCTGACCGCGGCGAGAACCGCCGGAATTCCCTTGAGCAGTCGCACCGCGGCAGCCATTGACATCACGTACGTCGCGATGAAGGACGATGTCGAAAGAGGCAAGAGTGAGCTGATCCCGAGCTGGTACCGGTAAGCCAGGCCGATCGCGACGACACAGAGCGCGCCCACCACCAGGAGCGCCCGGTGCGGAGCCTTCGTCTTCGGGTGGAGGGCGCCCGCCCAGAGCGGCAGATCCCCTGCCTGTGCCAGGGCATAGACGAGTCGGCTCGTGCCTGCGACGTACGCATTGAGCGGCAGGAAGGTGAGGACTCCACCGGCCAGGCCGATGATCGGGAGGGCCCTGGCGCCAAATGCCTTCCCTCCCATGAGCGCGAAGGGCGGCAACCCTGCCGACATCCCCGCGCCGTAGGCCCGCGTCCCGATGGTCACCACGGCGAGGGCGAGATAGAGGGCTGCCACCAGACCGACGCTGACGACGCTGGCTCGCATCAGGTCACGTTCCGGGTTCCGGAATTCCTCCGCCAGGGGGGTGATCGCCTCCCATCCCACGAAGGCCCAGAACAGCTGCGTGGCCGCAACGCCCACCGCCGACCATCCCATGGGCGCAAAAGGGGTGAATGCGTCCCAGCGCACGTCGCGAGCCGCAAAGACGAGTATCAGGATGACGAGCCCCAGCACGCCTGCCGTGACGAGCCCCTGAACCGCTCCGGCGATGCGCAGCCCCAGCAGATTGAGCGCGAAGGCAGCGACGACCATGCTCCCCCCGATGAGGAACACTCCCTCACGTCCCAGGCCAAGCGGAGCGGCGAGGTACGAGCCGGCGATCAACCCGGCGATGACGGTTCCGGTCGGCACCTGAGCGAGGAAGAGCCACCCCGCCATCGCCCCCCCACCGACGCCCGAACGCGCGCTCGATGTACACCGAGAATCCGCCGGCCACCGGTTCGCGCCTGGCAAGCGCGGCGAAGGTCAGCGCCAGCGGCAACGACAGCAGGCACAAGACCGCCCAGGCGACGATCGATGCCGGCCCCGCCGTTTCCGCCGCCACCGCGGGGAGGACCAGAATTCCGGTCCCCAGCACCGCGCCGGTGTACAGGGCCACCGCCGTCCGCAGACCAATGGTTCGTTCCAGCTGTACCTTCATTCGACGCGTCGGTCTTATCTGCTCGGGTCCTCGAGTCCAGCCTGGCTCCGAGATGGCACCGCGGTCGGACCCAGGGCCACTGGCCTCCGTCATGCGGTGAACGCCCCCGGGCGTCCGCGAGTTTGGGGCTTGCCGGGATCTCCGCGACCCACTCATTGGTACGGGTGGGTTGCCCCGGAGGCCGACGGGGGGGGGCACGGGTCAGCGTCCGCAGCCGTTCGTTTCACGGAGGGCGCGGGACGCCTCTCGAGCCGGACGACCGCTGGGCGGGCTCACGCCATCTCGAATCGAGGAGGGTCAGGCGATGGAAACCACCGGATTGATCGAGCGCTGCAGCGTGCTGCTTCCCGCGATTCGCGAGCGGAGAGAGGAGATCGAACGCGCTCGGCGCCTGCCGCGCGATCTGGTCGACCGGCTGTCGGAGACCGGGCTGTTCAGTCTGGAGCTGCCCCGCGTCCTGGGCGGGCAGGAGGGGAATTTCTCTGAGGGCCTGAGGGCCATCGAGACGCTGGCCACCGCCGACGGATCGACGGCCTGGTGCGCGGCGCTGGCGCTGTCCGTGGGGGGCGCCGTCGCCTTCATGAGCGAGGCCGGGGGCAAGGAGGTGTTCGCCGACCCGAACGCGCCCTCGGCCGGCATCTTCGCGCCGAGCGGAGCCGCCGTCCGCGTCGAGGGGGGTGTCCGCGTCAGCGGGCGCTGGCAGTTCGCCAGCGGCATCCACCACTCCAAGTGGGTCTTCGTGGGGTGCCTGGTGATGGTGGACGGGCAGCCGCACCTGACGCCCATGGGCCCGGAGATGCTCCATGCGTATCTGAAATCGAGCGAGGTGGAGATCCACGACACCTGGTTCGTGAGCGGGCTCTCCGGCACCGGCAGCAACGACATCAGCGCCAGGGACGTGTTCGTCCCCGAGCGCCGGGTCTTTCTGATCGGCGACCCGGCCCGGCAACGGCGCGAGCCCCTCTACCGGCTGCCGGTGGTCGGGGCGTTCGTCTCCCACGTGGCCGCGGTGAGCCTGGGCATCGCCCGGGGCGCGCTCGACGAGTGGGTCCAGCTGGCCCAGACCAAGGTGCCGACCTTCAGCACCGCGGCGATGGCCGACAAGCCGGTGGCCCAGGTCGAGCTGGCGCGTGTCGAGGCCGCCCTGGGAGCGGCGCGGTGCTTCTTCTACGAGGCGGTGGCCGACCTCTGGCGTGCAGTCCGCGACGGCGGGCAGCCCACGCCGCGGCAGATCGCGCTCCACCGGATCGCCGCCGCCTACGCCGCCGAGACCGGCGCTGCGGTGACCCGGACAGTCGACGTGCTGGCGGGAGGCAGCTCGATCTACAACCACTCGGCGCTCCAGCGGCACATGCGAGACGCCGAGGCGATCCTGCACCACTTCACCGTGGCCCCCTACGTGTGGGAGGACGCCGGTCGGGTCTTCATGGGCCGCCAGCCTACCGCGCCGATGTTCTGAGCCGGCGCGGGCGCGTTCTCTACCGGGACGATGCCGCACTGCCCGAGGCGGCCGCCGGTGCCTCGGGGGGCATTGTAGAGTTGCGCCAGTGGCGAGCGGAGGAGGTCGGACATGCATTTGAAGCTGCGAGTCGCTGCTTTAGCTCTGTTCCTTGGAACCGTGGCGCTCGGGCAAGGCCCTCCGACCCGGATGCCCAGCGCCAAGAACGAGGCGATCCCCGCACTCCGTGATGCTTCGGTCGTCATCCTCAGGCACGTCCGGGTTATCGATGGAACAGGAGCGCCTGCGAAGGAAGATCAAGCCCTGGTGATCCGAGGGGACAAGATTCTCGCGCTGGGAATCGATGGTGAGATCAAGGCACCAGAGAATGCGCGCACGCTCGACCTGACGGGGCGAAGCGTGGTCCCCGGCCTGGTCATGCTCCACGAGCATTTGTTTCTCGAGGAAGTATCAGGCGATCTCACTCACCCCGGACATGTCAGCTTCCCACGGCTGTACCTCGCACATGGGGTCACCACGATCAGAACGGCGGGGACCGACTTCCCCTATTTTGATTTGAATCTCAAACGACGTATCGGATCTGGTGTGGTCGCCGGTCCGGAGATTCACCTCACGAGCCCCTTCTTCTCCGGGCCGGAGGATCCATCCCTTGGCGCCAAGATCGTCCGCGATGCAGAGGACCTTAGAAGGGCCATGCGCTACTGGGCCGCGGAAGGTTTCACTTCGTTCAAAGCGTACCAGTGGATCTCCAAGGAGGCCCTAGCCGCCCTCATCGAGGAAGCCCACCGTCTGAAGCTCCCGGTCACGGCGCACCTACGGTCGGTGACGTGCCGCGAGGCTGCCGAGATGGGTATCGACAACCTCGAGCACGGCTTCGGTCCATGCATCAACAGGACTGCCGACGGGTTGGAGCCGGACCCCAATGGGCCCAGGAATCAACAGCTGATTCGCACCCTGGTGGAGCGGAAAGTGGTGTTGACGGCCACGCCGGTGAATATCTGGCAACCGCTATCACGCGTTGCGGGCGAGTTGCTCGATCCGTCTGCGCGTGATCGCTACGTCCGCGGGCTCGCGGCACGCAAGGCTCCCTCGGTGCCTGCACCCAAGCTCGGTGGACAGTTGCTCCTGGCCTTCGCTCGTGCTGGCGGCCGAATCGTGCTTGGCGCGGACCCCGGATGTTGCGGTGGCGCGGTCATCGCAGGCGTCGCGGACCACGAAGCGATTCGAAACATGGTGGCGATAGGCTTCCAGCCACTGGAAACCATTCGAATTGCAACTCTGGACGGCGCCGCCTTTCTCGGCATCCAGGAACGTACCGGAAGCATCGGGGTGGGCAAGGAGGCCGACTTGCTGATCGTCCGGGGTAACCCGGCGGAGCGGATCGAGGACATCGACAATGTCGAGATGGTTTTTACCAATGGGATCGCCTACGACCCGAAAACGCTGATCGCCAGGGCCAAGGGACAAGTTGGATGGGAGTGAGTCGCGGCGAATCCGGCCGTAGAGGTCGACGTTCTCTGTGAAGAACGGCTGGGCGCACGGCACTGGATCGGTTGCGACGACGGAGAGCGCGCCGCGACCAGGTTCTTCGTCCGACGGACGCCTGCGATTCAGAGGCGCCGGCACGCCCTGCACTGCCGGGCTTGAACCGCTAACCCCCGAGCCACAGTCCGGGCGGCCAGGCGAAGAATGGAAGTGCTCAGACACGCTCCCCACGAGGTCGTGGTTCCCGCTGCCCCAGGAGGCACCGCCCCGCCCCCGAGCACTTGCCGTCTAGACGCGTTTGGAGGCTGATTTGACGCCTGCACCGCTGAGCCTGGGGTGCCCGCAGCAGGGGCGCATCGTCGTCCTTCGAAAACATGAGTAGGGTTGGTCCGAGATGTCCGCCGAAGAGATCGTCGTCGCCTACCACGAGCGGACGAAGCACCACTTCCACCGCTTCGCCGCGTCGCTGGGCTACATGGACTGGGCCACGCAGCCGGATCCGTTCCGACGCTACGACGGCGCCGCCCTGGTTCGGCTCCCACTCCCGGAGTCGGGTCGGGAGCTGGCCTACTGGCAGCTCTACGTCGACCAGAGCGTGAAGCCGGCCCCGCTGGCCATCGACTCGATCTCGATCCTCTTTCGTTACGCTCTGTCCCTGACCGCATGGAAAAGCGCTCAGGGGACCCGGTGGTCTCTGCGCGCCAATCCGTCGAGCGGAAACCTGCACCCCACGGAGGGATACGCGGTCCTGCCGGCGATCGATGGCCTTCACGAGAGTCCCGGCGTCTACCACTACGCTCCGAGGGAACATGGCCTCGAACGTCGTGCAGAGGTTGCCCCAGCTGTCTGGACGGCGCTGACCCGCTCGCTTCCCGAGAGCTCCTTCCTGGTGGGCCTCACGTCCGTCTTCTGGCGGGAAGCCTGGAAGTACGGCGAGCGGGCGTTCCGATACTGCCAGCACGATGTCGGGCATGCGCTCGGGGCTCTGCGGTTCGCCGCGGCTGCCCTGGGATGGAAGCTCCGCCTCCTCGACCGCACGAGCGACTCGGCAGCCTCACGGCTGCTCGGCCTCGATCGTGATGCCGACTACCCCGGTGCCGAGCGAGAGCACCCGGAGCTCCTGGCCGTGGTCATGCCGCGCGCCCCGGCCGACCCACAGGAGCTGTCCCTGCCCGAGGTGGCTGTCCGTGAAGTGGCGGCCGCCCAATGGTACGGGACGGCAAACGTCTTGAGTCCCGATCACACTGTCGAGTGGCCAGTGATCGACGAGGTGGCGCGTGCCACATCGAATCCTGGGACCGCGTTCGAAGAGGATTCCTCCGGGTATCCCTCCGAGGGAGAGCTCTTCGAGTCACCCGTTCGCTCGGGGTCATTCGTGGCCGAGAGGGTGATCCTGGGGCGCAGGAGCGCGGTGAGCATGGACGGATCCACCGCGATCTCGGCGGTGACCTTCTTCCGGATGCTCGGCCGACTCGTACCCACGCGAGGTGAAAGGCAGATACCGTGGGATGCGATCCCATGGCGCCCCCGCATCCATCTGGGTCTCTTCGTGCACCGGGTGAACGGCCTGGCTCCGGGCCTCTACGCGCTCGTCCGTGATGCAGCAAAGCTGGACGAACTTCGAGCGATCATGGGCCCCGATTTCCTCTGGCAGCGCCCGGCCTCCTGTCCCCGCGGGCTCTCGCTGTACTTGCTCAAGGAAGGGGACTGCCGCGCTCTGGCTGCCAGCGTCTCCTGTGGTCAGGACATCGCCGGTGATGGGGCCTTCAGCCTGGGGATGATCGCCGACTACCTGGACAGCCTGCTCGCTCATGGGGCCGCGTTCTACCGAAACCTCTTCTGGGAAGCGGGGCTCGTCGGCCAAGTGCTGTACCTCGAAGCGGAGGAGGCAGGCATTCGCTCGACCGGAATTGGCTGCTACTTCGACGATCCGGTTCACGAGGTGTTTGGCATCAAGTCGCGCGACTGGCAGAGCCTCTATCACTTCACCGTCGGTGGACCCGTCGAGGACGTCCGGCTCACCACCTTGCCTCCCTACGCGTGGCAGCCTTGACTGGCGGATGGACCGATGCCTTGGAGGGAGACTCGATGGACGCCATGGCCTTCGTGCAGGAGCTGGAGACCTTCAAGACAGAGCGGCTCACGCCTATCGTCGGAGCGGGCCGGACATCGCTGGCAGACGGGGCGCCCGGCGACGCGAAGAAGATGCTGCAGGTTGCGCTGGCCAACGAGATCAGCGTCAGCGAGCTGGCCGCGGCGTGGATGCCGAGCACGACGGAGATCGAGGTGAAGCTCGCGTTCGCTCGACAGGCCGGAGATGAGGCCGGGCACTTTCAACTCGTCGCCGAACGCCTCTCGGCCCTCGGTTTCGACGTCGCCGGCTTCCGGACCCCGGGTGAAAGCCCGCTCTTTCAGTACCTGAAGGGCCTTTCCACCACGGTGGAGCGAATCGCCGCGGGGCTGTTCACGCTGGAGTCCATCGCCTATGCGGTCAACGAGAACTTCATGACCTTCTGTGACCGGCGCGGCGACGCCGAGACGGTCCGGATCTATCGCGAGTACATCCAGCCCGACGAGCGCGCACACCAGGAACTCGGCCATCGGCTGCTGGCCAAGTATGCGACCACGCCAGAGCTTCAGCACGCGGCGCGGAACGCAGTGGCCAAGGTTCTCGAGATCGCCGCCGCCGCCCGAACACAGGCCGCTCAGCGGATGGGCACCGCCTGCTTCCCCGGGTGCTGAGGAGGTGGTCCCTCCTCGGCTGGGAGCGCGCCGACGGAGCGCGGCTCGAAGATCTCTCTGGGCAGATACCCCAGCTCGATGGCCTTGAGCACCGCGCGTGTACGGTCGCGCGCTCCCAGCTTGGCCAGGATGCTCGAGGTGTGGTTCTTCACCGTCCCCTCGGCGAGGCGATGCGGTGGCTTCGCAGGTCGCGAGGGAGTGGAGACCGATCAGGTTCGGTTACACTTCGATCGAACCGAACTCCTTCGGGCCGGAGCACTGCGATGAGCGTTGCCAGGACACCGTTGAGGCCGCAGGTATTCACGCCAGCTGACACCGGCTTCGAGCAGCGCATTCGCGCCAGCTTCGCACGCCAGCGCGTCATGAACACGATCGGCGCAGAGCTGACTTCAGTATCGCCAGGCGAGGTCGTCATCGAGCTGCCGTTTCGAGAGGACCTTACGCAGCAACACGGGTACCTCCACGCGGCGATCATCACGGCCATCGTTGACAGCGCATGCGGCTACGCCGCACATACGCTGATGCCTGTGGACGCCGCCGTTTTGACGGCGGAGTACAAAGTCAACTTTCTCGCGCCCGCCGCTGGTCGCAGATTCTTCGCGTACGGGCGGGTGACAAAGCCTGGTCGGATGCTGACGGTCGCCACGGGTGACGTGGTCGCAGAAACCGAGGACGGGCCGAAAGCCATCGCAATCATGCTGGCGACAATGATGACGGTGACCGGTAGGGGGATTTCAGGCTGATGCGCCAAACTCTTCCGGCTGCGCCACACGCCCTGCACGGGCCCGGTCAGGGCTGGTTCCTCAACCTCCATACCTTCACGAACTACGTCAAGGTGGCTTTCTTCCGAGGCACATCGCTGCGTCCTGTCCCCCCGGCGAGTCCAAGCACAAGGAAGTGCGCTACCTCGACATCCACGAGGATGACCAGCTCGACGAGACGCAGTTGGCGACGTGGCTCCAGCAGGCGGCCGCCTTGCCCGGCTGGGCCTGGTAGCGCCGGCAGGGCTCCCCGCCGAAGGGGCCGTCGGGGAGCGCGGCACACGGTTGCTCCTTGGTTGCTTGGACTGGCGCTTCGAGTTTGACTATGAGGACCCGACCACCCTCTCGCGCGGCCCGCGCGCGTCGGCGGCCCCCGCTCGAAGGCGCCTTGGAGGAGACGGACATGAACGACCCACTCACAGGCCACGCGCCCGCCGGGGCGCCGGCGTGGCTGCCGCACGGCGTGTCTCTGCTGCGCGAGCCGACGCTCAACAAGGGCATGGCATTCACGGAGGCCGAGCGTGATGCGCTGGGACTGCGCGGTCTCCTCCCTCCGAGCGTGCTGTCGCAGGAGCAACAGGAGGCGCGGGTGCTCGAGAACTTCCGCCGCAAGGCGTCGGACCTCGAGAAGTACATCGACCTGAACGCCCTGCACGACCGCAACGAGGCGCTCTTCTTTCGCACCCTCGTCGACCACCCGGACGAGATGCTGCCGATCATCTACACGCCGACGGTCGGCCTCGCCTGCCAGCAGTTCGGCCACATCTTCCAGCGGCCCAGGGGGCTCTTCATCGGCTCCAACGATCGCGGGCGCATCGCCAAGGTGCTGGCCAACTGGCCCTATCACGATGTGCGGATCATCGTCGTCACCGACGGTGAGCGGATCCTCGGCCTGGGCGACCTCGGCGCCAATGGCATGGGGATCCCCGTCGGCAAGCTCGCGCTCTACACGGCCGCGGCCGGCATCCATCCAACGCATTGCCTCCCGGTGATGCTCGACGTCGGCACCAACAACGAGGCGCTGCGCAGCGATCCGCTCTACGTCGGGCTGCAGCAGCCGCGGCTGACCGGGGCACCTTACGACGAGCTGGTCGAGGAATTCATCGCTGCCACGCAGGAGGTCTTCCCGGGCGTCCTGGTCCAGTTCGAAGACTTCGCCAACCACAGCGCGTTCCGCTTGCTCGCGAAGTACTCCGACCGCATCTGCACGTTCAACGACGACATCCAGGGCACGGCCGCCGTCGCGCTCGCGGGCATCATCTCGGCGCTGCGCGTCACCGGGGGCACGCTTGCGGCCCAGAGGCTCCTCTTCTGCGGCGCGGGCGAAGCCGCAACCGGCATCGCCGATTTGGTCGTCGACGCCATGGCCGCCACCGGTGTGCCGGGGCCCACCGCGCGCGGCTGCTGCTGGCTCACTGACACGCAGGGGCTCGTCGTGAAAGGCCGCGCCAACCTCGCGGAGCACAAGCGTCCATACGCCCACGAGCACGCGCCGACCCCCGATTTCCTCGGGGCGGTCAGAGCGCTGGAGCCGACGGTCATCATCGGCGTGGCCGCCACCTGCGGAACGTTCACCCGCGAGGTCGTCGCGGAGATGGGGCGACTCAACAAGCGACCCATCGTCTTCGCGCTTTCGAATCCCACGTCGAAATCCGAATGCACGGCAGAGCAGGCCTATCAATGGAGCGACGGGCGGGCGCTGTTCGCCTCCGGCAGCCCGTTCGACCCCGTCACCCATGGGGTCAGGACCTTCGTCCCGCGACAGGGCAACAACGCGTACATCTTCCCGGGAGTGGGCCTGGGCGCCATCGCCAGCCGCGCGCGGCGGATCACCACGTCGATGTTTCTCGCCGCCGCGAAGACGCTCGCCGCTCAGGTCGGCGAAGCCGATCTCGCGCAGGGCAGCCTCTATCCGCCGCTCGAAAACATCCGCGAGGTGTCTGCGCGGATCGCCGCCGCCGTCGCCGATGTCGCGTTCCGGAGCGA
The DNA here is from genome assembly GCA_003818285.1 of Myxococcaceae bacterium. Taxonomy (GTDB): domain Bacteria; phylum Myxococcota; class Myxococcia; order Myxococcales; family Myxococcaceae; genus RPRB01. The sequence continues at coordinate 10,253 of RPRB01000026.1, read as the reverse complement.
TCTCGCCGGAATCGTCCGGCCGGCCGATCTGCTCGCGTACGTCCGCGGGCAAATGTACGACCCCCATTACGACACGTACGTCTCGGGGTAGCGCACCGACCTGAGCGCGCCCCCCGCGCCGGAACGGATCACCGGGCATGTCGGTCGGGCTATCGCCAGTACCCCCCGATGGGGGTGCGCGCCCCGCCCGCTGGGTCTGCGGAGCCGCCGGAGCTTCCTTCTGCGGCTCCCCTCCCCGTCGATCGGGGCCGGAGCGGGTTGCTCCATCCGAGCGCGCCGGTCGTCCTCACACCCTTCCCGAAACACTCGGTTGTTCTTCCTGGACTCTTCGCGGTGCGGGCGTGCTTGACTGGGCGTGTCCCCGGGAGGACCGAATGAAGAAGACATTGCTGCTCGCCCTCGCACTCGCCGCCCCGCCCGCGCTCGCCCAGACCCGCCTCTCCATCGCCACCGGAGGCACCGGCGGCGTCTACTACCCCCTGGGCGGCGGCCTCGCCAACATGCTCACGAAGTCGCTCAATGGCGTCGAGGCCACCGCCGAGGTGACGAGCGCCTCGGTGGACAACGTGAAGCTCGTCGGTAGCGGCCGGGCCGACATCGCCTTCGTCCTCGGCGACACCGCCGCCGACGGCTACAACGGCGTCGACAAGTTCAAGCAGAAGGAGCCCATCCGCGCCATCGCCGTGCTCTACGCCAACAAGGGCCAGTGGGTCACCATCGAGGGCACCGGCATCGAGAAGATGCAGGACCTGAAGGGCCGCCGCATCGCCACCGGCGCGCCGGGCAGCGGCACGGAGGTCATCGCCATCCGCATCCTCGAGGCGTTTGGCATCGACCCGGCGAAGGACGTGAAGCGCGAGAAGCTGTCCGTGGCGGAGTCGGTCAGCGCCATCAAGGACCGGAAGATCGACGCCTTCTTCTGGTCGGGCGGGGTGCCCACCGCGGCGCTCACGGACCTGGCCGCCACCCCGGGGCAAAGGATGAAGCTCATCGACCACGCCGACGCGATCCCGGCGCTGGTGAAGAAGTACGGTCCGCTGTACGTGAAGGGCTCCATCCCGGCGAAGTCCTATCCAGGCCAGGAGAAGCCGGCCACCACGGTGGACGTCTGGAATCTCCTCATCGTGAACGCCAAGATGGACGAGAAGCTCGTGCACGACGTGGTGAAGGCCACCTTCGAGCACAAGGCCGATCTGCAGGCCGTCCACTCCGAGGCGGCGAACCTGGATCTGGCCAAGCAGTACGAGGTGGGCTCGCCCATCCCCTGGCATCCGGGCGCGCAGCGGTACTTCGAGGAGAAGGGGCTCAAGCCCAAGTAGCCCATGTCGCCGCGGAGCCGCACGCTCGCGCTCGTTGCCCTCCTCGTCGCGGCAGCGGGCCCCGTCTCGGCGGCGCCACCCCGCACGGCGCGCGGGGCGGAGCGCGAGCTCCTCGTCGAGAACCCCGAGCGCGGCACGGTCCTCCGTGTCCGGCTCCAGCCGGGCGAAATCTTCTCCGTCGTGTACCACCACTCCATCTACGACCAGCCGGTCACGGAGGACTTCGTGCTCGACGAGGACGGGCGCATCGTGCTCCGGGCGGTGACGAGCCCGAGCGCGGCCGTGCGAGAGTACTTCGGCATCACCTCCGCGGGCGAGCGGCACGCCATGGCGCGCACCATGACCGAGATCGTCTTCCGCATCGCCACCGGGACGGCGCAACGTCTCCGCGCCGGCGGCGTGGAGCGTTCCTTCCTCGAGCTCGGCGAGCACGGCGACCGGCTCGTCCTGCGGGCCCATCCACCATGACCACCTCGACCTCCGGCGAGCCCGTCCCGCAGGACGTCGTCGTCGGTGAGGAGGCCAGGAAGAAGGCCGAGGAGTTCGTGGAGCAGGAGGAGGGCGCGGTCCGCCGCTTCACCGGCAGGACCGAGGTCCTCGTGGCGGTGGTGGCGATCGCCATGTCGCTCTACCACCTGTACGCCGCCTACGCGATCATCCCCGCCCACATCCTGCGCGCCACCCACCTCGGGTTCGTGCTTTTCCTCCTCTACTTGCTCTTCCCCGCCGTGCGCTCGCAGCGGGACCGCATCCGCTGGCACGACGTGGTGCTGGCGCTGCTCGGCGTCGCCACCATCGCCTATCTGCTCTTCGACTTCGACGAGTTCATCGAGCGGGCGGTCGAGCCCACCCGGCTCGACCTCGTCTTCGGCGTGATCCTCATCCTGCTCGTGCTGGAGGGCGTCCGCCGCACCTCGGGGCTCATCCTGGCCGGGGTGGTGACGGCCTTCATCGTTTACGCCTTTGCCGGCCCGTGGATCCCCGCGCCATTCACGCACCGTGGATACGACGTGGAGCGCCTCGTGGGGCAGCTCTACATGACGCTGGAGGGCATCTTCGGCACGGCCCTCGACGTGTCGGCCACGTTCATCATTCTCTTCACCATCTACGGCGCGGTCCTCGCCTACTCCGGCGCGGGCGAGTTCTTCATCGACTTCTCGCTCGCGGTGACGGGCGGCAAGCGCGCCGCCGCCGGCCGGACCATCGTGCTCTCCTCGTTCCTGCTTGGCGGCCCCTCGGGCAGCGGCGTCGCCACCACCGTCACCATCGGCTCGGTGGCCTGGCCCATGCTGGCCAAGGCGGGCTATCCCCAGAATGCCGCGGGCGGCCTGCTCGCCGCGGGCGGCTTGGGCGCCATCATCTCGCCCCCGGTGCTGGGCGCGGCCGCCTTCCTCATCGCCGAGTTCCTGAAGATCTCGTACCTCGACGTGATCTTCATGGCCACCATCCCCACCTGCCTCTACTACCTGGGCCTCTTCCTCATGGTGGAGCTCGACGCGCGACGGCTCGGCGTCAAGGACGTCGACCTCAGGCCGAAGCAGGGCCTTTGGCCCATGATCAAGCAGCGTGGGTTCCACTTCACCTCGCTCATCGCCATCGTCGCCTTCATGCTCTGGGGCTTCAGCCCCAACATCGCGGTGTTCTGGGCCATCCTCCTCGCCGCCGCGCTCTCCTTCCTGCGCAAGGAGACGGCGCTCCGCTTCTGGCCGAGCGGCGTCCCGCTCCACAGGACGCGCATGGCCACGGCGCTCCAGGCAGGCTCGGTCGGCGTGCTGGCGGTGGCGGCCACCTGCGCCGCGGCCGGCATCATCGTGGGGGTCGTGACGCTCACCGGCCTGGGGCTCAAGTTCAGCGCCATCGTCATCCAGTTCGCGCACGGCAACCTGCTCCTCACGGCCATCTTCACGGCGCTCGTGGTCTGGGTGGTGGGCCTCGCCGTGCCGGTGACTGCGAGCTACATCATCTGTGCCGTGATCGCGGCGCCGGCGCTCACCAAGCTGGGCGTCCCCGACTTCGCCGCGCACATGTTCATCTTCTACTACGCGGTGCTCTCCGAGGTGTCGCCGCCCACCGCGCTCTCGCCCTTCGCGGCGGCCGCCATCACCGGCGGCGATCCCTACAGGACGACGTTGCAGGCCTGGAAGTACACCCTGCCCGCCTTCCTCGTGCCCTTCTGCTTCGTGCTGGATCCCTCCGGCGTGGGACTCCTCCTCAAGGGCAACTGGCTCGACATCGCCCACGTCACCGTCACCGCGGCCATCGGCATCGCCGCGCTCGCCTGCGGCGTGCAGGGGTGGATGCTCGTGCGCGCGGGGCGGATCGAGCGCGTCCTGTTCATCCTCGCGGGGCTCCTGCTCGTCTACCCGACGCGCGCGGCGGACGTCGCCGGCATCGCCCTCGTCCTCGTGGCGGTCGGCATCCAGTGGTGGAAGCGGCGCCTGCCCCCGGCCACTCCCGCCCCCGGGTGAGGGCGAGCCACTCGCTCACAGCGGAGACCGGCTGGGTTGATCGCGAGGATCGCGCCGGCATCGCGGCCGAGGCCTAGGAGCGAGGAGGGCGCGGGGCTCGGGTCCCGTAACCGACGAGCGACGACGGGATCGGCCGCGAGGGCAAGCGAGGACCGATCAACCCAGTCGGTTTCCGCTGTCAGCCCCGCAGCTCCGGCATGGCGAACTTCAGGGCCGCGAGGTCCGCGAGCAGTGCGTCGCGCTGCGCGGGCGCGAGGTCCGCGAGGGGCGGACGGACGGGGAGCCATCCCGGGTCCGCGGCGTGGTGCGCCACCACGGCCTTGAGACCGGGGATGAGGGGCACCTTCTCCACCGCGCCGCGCACGGCGTTCAGCTCGGTCTGCAGTCGCTCCGCCTCCGACGACCTCCACTCCCGGTAGAGGCGATCAATGGCGCCGGCGTTCACGTTGGCCGTGGCCGAGATGCACCCGGCGCCGCCCTCTCGCATGCCGGCGAGGAGGAACTGCTCGCTCCCCACGAAGACGTCGAAGCCGGCCCCGGCGAACGAATCGAGCATGGTCTTCGTGTTCCCGAAGTCGCCCGAGCTGTCCTTCATGCCCACCACGGTGCGCGGGTGGGCGCGGAGGAGGCGCTCCACGAGCTTCGCGGAGAAGCCCACCTGCGCCACCGGCGGGAAATGGTAGAGGTACAGCCTCAGTCGATCGTCGCCCACCCGATCGATCACCTCGGCGAAGAAGCGGAAGAGCCCATCCTCGCCGACGGCCTTGTAATAGAAGGGCGGGAGCATGAGGACCCCGGCGCAGCCGCGGCGCACTGCCTGCGCCGTGAGCCGCACCGCGTCGGTGAGCGAGCAGGCCCCCGTGCCGGGGAGGAGGCGATCCGCCGGGACGCCGTCCTCCAGGATGGCGTCGAGCAGGCTCTCGCGCTCGTCCACCGAGAGCGAGTTCGCCTCGCTGGTCGTGCCGAAGGGCGCCAGCGCCGTGCACCCGTGCGCGAGGAGCCAGCGGCAATGCCGCGCCAGCCGCCGGGGGTCCGGCGAGAGGTCGGCCTGGAAGGGCGTCAACACCGGGGCGAGGACGCCGCGAAGGCGCCGCGCGTCGGTGCGGCTGGAAGTCGTCTCGCTCAAATGACTCCGTCCCTCCGCAAGGCCTCGATCTCCGCCTCCCCCATGCCCAGGACGTCCCCCAGCACCTCGCGCGTGTGCTCGCCGAGGAGCGGCGGCGTGCCGTGGCGCACCGGGGTCCGGGAGAGGCGGATGGGCGAGGCTACCACCGGCACCCTCCCGGCGAGCGGGTGCGGCACCTCGACACGGAGCCCCCGGGCCCGGACGTGCGGATCCTCGAACACCTGCGCGAGGTCGTTGATGGGCCCGCAGGGCACGCCCGCCTCCTCGAGCGCGCCGACCCACTCCCGCGTGGGCCGCTCGGCGAGGAGCGCCTGGAGGATGGGGACGAGCGCCGCGCGGTTCTCGACGCGCGCGGCGTTGGTGGCAAAGCGCGGGTCGGCCGCGAGCTCGGGCCGCCCCGCCACCTCGCACAGGCGTGCGAACTGGCTGTCGTTCCCCACCGCCACGACCAAGCGCCCATCCCGCGTGGCGAAGGCCTGGTACGGCACGATGCTGGCGTGCGCGTTCCCGAGCCGAGCCGGCGCGCGACCGGTGACGAGGTAGCTCTCGGCCAGGTTCGCGAGCGTCGCCACCTGAACGTCGAGGAGCGCGAGGTCCACGCGCTGCCCCTCGCCGCTCCGCTCGCGGTGGGCCAGCGCCGCCAGCACCGCCGTCGCCGCGTACATGCCGGTGAGGATGTCCGTCATGGCCACGCCGGCCTTCATGGGCTCGCCGTCCGGCTCGCCCGTCACGCTCATGAGGCCGCCCACGGCCTGCACCACGAAGTCGTAGCCGGGCCGGTCCTTGTACGGGCCCGACTGCCCGAAGCCAGTGATGGAGCAGTACACGAGCCGCGGGTTCAGCGCAGAGAGGTCCTCCCATCCGAGCCCGAGGCGCGAGAGCGAGCCGACCTTGAAGTTCTCGAGGAGCACGTCCGACCGCTCAGCCAGGCGGCGGACGATGGCCTGGCCCTCGGGCCTGGCGAGGTCCACGGTGACGGACTTCTTGCCGCGGTTGGCGCAGGCGAAGTAGGCGGACTCGCGCGTCTCGGCGCCGTCCGGGGTGGCGAGCCAGGGAGGGCCCCAGCTCCGCGACTCGTCCCCCGCCCCCGGCCGCTCGATCTTCACCACCTCGGCGCCGAGGTCGGCGAGGAGCTGGCTCGCCCAGGGTCCGGCGAGGACCCTGGAGAGGTCGAGGACGCGAACATGGGAGAGCGCGCCGCTTCGCATCCTGCGATCATACCGGCGATGATGCCCCGGGGGTGAAGAGCGACGTTCGGGCGCGGAGGAGCTCGGCTCGGACGTCGACACTGGGATCAGGATTCGGTTCTCACCGCGGTCGACGGCTGGCAGGCTTCTGTCCCCCTCTGGAGGAGCATCCAATGCGAACGCTCATTGTCGTCACCTCGCTCGTCGCAGCCATCCCCGTGCTGGCACAGGACGCCGGCACCGGCCCGTCCGGTCAGAAGCCTGGCCCGCCGCACCCGGCCCCGGCGCTGACTGAGGCGTTCAAGGGAGCGGCCGGCACCTGGAGCTGCACCGGGTCCATGGACAACCCGCAGTCGCCGGGCACGCCGGTCAAGACAAAGAGCGAGGTGCGCTTCACGCCGATCGTGGAGGGCTTCGCCTACTCCGGCGTCTTCCGGATCGAGAAGAACGCCGCGTTCCCCAAGGGCGTGAAGATGACGATCAACTGGGGCTACGACCAGGCGCGCCAGAAGCTGGTCGAGGTCGGTTTCGACAGCGTGGGCAGCTACTGGCAGGGGACCTCGGACGGTGAGAAGGACGGCACGACGGTCTGGGCCGAGGAGGGCTCGATGATGGGTCAGCCGATGAAGAGCCGGACAACGGTCACCCGGAAGAGCCCGAAGGAGTTCACTGTGCTCACCGAGGTGGAGAACAAGGGCGCCTGGCAGAAGATGGGCGAGGACCACTGCCGGAAGAAGTAGCTCGTCCATCTCCACGCTCCTGCCGGGCCGCCCGCAGACGCACCGATCCGCAGGGGAGCGAAGTGACCGCTCGCATCCTCGTGGGTGACTCCCTCGTCTACACCGTGGCCAGGACCTACCCAGAAGGCACGGGCTCGGGAGTTCGCGGTGCGGTCGGCGCTGGGGGCCTCACGGGCGCAGCGCATCGCTCACCTCACGATCCGACGTACCTCATGATCGGCACTGATTCTTCGTGGGTTGTGCCACAATCCTCGCGTGGGCACGGGCCCCCGGTTTGTTCGTCAGCTACCGCGCAGAGGATTCGCTGCCCGTTGCGACGACATTGGCGCGAGAACTCGAACGGACGTTGTCAGGAACCGCCAGGTGAGTCTGTGACCCACGTCATCATCGTCGCCGCGATCCTCGGTCTCGGGCCACTCGCAGCAGACCCGGCGCTGGCGCAGCAAGTGCCGGCGGCGATCGTGGCCGATCCGCTGGCGGACAAGGAGTTCCCGGCCGCGCTGGCTGTTGTCAGTTTCTCGAGCCACGGCGTCGATCTGGACGCGACGCTTTATCTGGCCAGCGGCCGCGGCCCGCACGGAGCAGTCGTCCTGCTCCACGGCCTGCCCGGCTACGAGGTGAACGGCGATCTCGCACAGGCGATACGCCGCGCGGGCTGGAACGTGCTCCTGTTCCACTATCGCGGGATGTGGGGCGCGGGCGGCGCGTTCTCGTTCTCATCGGCGATCGAGGACACGGCGGAGGCCGTTCGCTTCCTCCGCGACGCGGCCACCGCCACGAAGTACCGCATCGACCCGCGCCGCGTGATTCTGATCGGCCACAGCTTCGGAGGGTTCCTCGCGGGGTACGAGGGCAGCCGGAACCCGGATCTCGCCGGGATCGCGATGATCTCCGCGGTGAACCTCGGCAGGCTGAACGCCGACCCGAGAGAACGGGAGATCCGGTTGAAGCGGTGGAGCACGCAGCTGCACCCGGTCCGCGGCGTCACAGCGTCGGAACTGTTCGCCGAGGCCGCGCGGCATGGGACCGGTTGGGATTACGTGCGCTGGACCGGCGCCCTGCGCGGCCGTGCGCTGCTGATCGTGATAGCGGACGATCAGAACCGCACGGATATGGACGCCCTGGCGGCGGCGTTGCGGAAGAACGGCTCCGCTGCGCTCCAGCACGCAGCCGTGGAGACCGACCACAACTTCTCCGATCGCCGGATCGCGCTGCAGACGATCGTCCTCGGGTGGCTGGAGAGCCTGCCGAGCAACGCGAGAGGGGCGAAGAACTGAACGTGCCGCTGGGGGTCAGCGGATCAAGCCAAGCGTGGCGAGGCCGTGGTTTACGCAATCTTCAGCACGTCAGCGATGGACCCTGATGGTCTGAGGGCTGCTCTGGCCGTCGAGGAGAACGCTCTCGCTCTCCACCGCAGAGACCTGCCAGAGCGACCCCACCGACACCCTCGTCGATTCCGTCGGGGCGCCCTCTGGGTGCGCACTGAAGGCCCGAACGCACTTGAGCCAGTTCCCGGCGTGCAGGTCCGACAGCGTGAGCTTCATCGGGGCAGCCTACATCCGGCAGCCCGGCGATCGTAGAGGGGGCAGGGATGGACGTTCTCACCACCCGCCGGCATTCCCACACAGAGGAATCGGCGCGCGCTTTCTTACGCAACTCCCCGCGCTTGGCAGCTGCCCTCCTCGCCAGAACTTTTTCGCCCAAGCGCAAGACCCTTGGCTCTTCGTCGCGCCGATTCCTTGGAGCGGGATTTGGGCAGAGAAAGCTGAAGGAGCGTACCGTGAAGGAAGTCCGCGGCACCTCCGCCTCGGCCGGAAGGCCCGACATGAAGACCCTCCCTGAAGGCTCGCGAGTGGTGCGCTGCATGCGCTGCCGCGATCCCATCAACCAACCCATCGGCGTCGACGGTCAGAGCGCGACCCACTGCGCTCGGTGCGCGCCGACGCCCGCCAGCCGTGAGAATCGCATCGATCGAATTCGCGCCGCCGCACTGGCTGCGCAGGCCGCGCGAATGCGGGCTCCGCTTCCCTTGCCGAATCGCTCAGGCCGACGGCACGTCTGAGCCTCGGAGGAAATCGGGGCGCATGATCTCTCGAAGGGCGTCCAGCTTTGCGGCATCGCGGGCAAGCGCGTAGAGCCCCGGAGCCAGGCCGTTCACGCGGTGCACGAAGAGGCCCAGTCGAGCCCACCTTCCTTCAGCGTCCCCCGTTGCCCGCGACAAGTCGCGGCACAAGGCAAACAGACGCGGGAGACGCCTCCCAGCCCCTTCGCACCGTGCGTCCGCCTTCGCCCAACGCCTGTTTGCCCGAGGGTACTTGCCCGGCTAGCACCTAGAGTCCTGACCTGTCGTACTCACCAGCTACGGTGGACCTCGCTGGCTGAGTGTCCCGCTGCATCTCGCCCCGGGAGAGCAGGACCCGCAGCCCCGGCCGAATGGAACGGGACACGATGATCAGGACACGCGAAGAGATACAGACACTCACCATCGAAGAGACCCAGGCGCTGGCCGTCCGAGAGCGCCTCATCGAGTACGGCAGCCGCAGGGGGCAGCTGGGTGCGGCCGTCCTCCCCTTCACGCGCGAGCCGGACGGCAACCTCCTCATCTTCTTTCCCCAGGACCGCGCCCGGATCCGGGTCCAGCCGCCCGGCATCGGTGCCGCCTCAGGCGTGGTCCTGACCGCGGTAGTTGTTGTCGGCCGGCCGGTCCAGATGGAGATCTCGACTATCCCGGTGAGGTGGGACGCCTCACGGGGCGACTGGGTGCCCTACGCCGCCGCCGCGACGGGCGACGTGGTCGCGGTGGTGTGGGAGAAGATCGAGACGCTCGCCACCAGGTCAGGCTGGTCCATGCCTCCGCCCCGCACGTAGCTCCGGCGGCGCCACACCCGTACTACCTGCTCCCGGGCTCGCCACCCGATCTCGGGCCCAACGTGAGCGTGCGAGGGGGACGTCCGCCAAGGACACCGGAAGCCCACGATGGCGAATCACGGGCTCGCGGAACTGCGGTTGGTCGCCCACGAAATTGGAGGAGATCGCTCCTGCCAAGGTGTGCGTACCGACTGCTCTACCTCCGCAGCGGCGAGCAGCCACGCCGGGCCCTCCTGGTACCGTCACTCTCCCCTTCCCGGCTGAAACGACACGCCCCGCCTTGGTCTCCGGCGCAAGAACCCGGTTTGTTCTTCCTTGGACGGCAGGTAGCCAAGATCCTCGCCCAGCTCGGGGCTCGCACCCGCGCGCAGGCAGTGGCGATGCTGGTGCGCTGAAGGATGGCCCGTCCGGGCCATTCGCGGCTTTCGCGGCCCTGCTATCGGGAAACCCAGGGAGGTTTCCATGATCGTTCTCGATCGCGTTGCCAAGGAGTCCGTCATGAAGGCGCTGCTCTGCACCCGGCTCGGTCCGCCCGAGTCTCTCGT
>RPRB01000025.1 GCA_003818285.1 Myxococcaceae bacterium | reverse complement strand
TTTCGTAGCACCCCGGCATACGCAATCCCAGTCGCGTCCATGAGTTCGCCGGTGCAGTCGATGGGTACGCGTCTTGCCGTGTGGGTGCGCGGAGCCAACCCCCGTTTCGCCCCCGGAGACCGGACCCCATGGCCGAGCTCACCGAAACACAGAAGAACGAATACTGGCGATACAACATCCGCCTCACGGTCATCCTGCTCGTGATCTGGGCCCTCTTCGGGTACGTCCTGGGTGGGCTGCTCGCAGGCGAGCTCAACAGGGTCACCGTCCTCGGGTTCCCGCTCGGCTACTACGTGGCGGCCCAGGGCTCCCTGGCGGTCTTCGTCATCGAGATCGCGGTGTACGCGCGACTGATGAACAAGAAGGACCACGAGTTCGGGCTCGATGAAGGGGCTGCGTGATGGCTACCCAGCAACCGTTCCGGTGGAGCCTGGGCAAGATCTTCGGCCTCTACACCGTCGCCTTCCTCGGCGTCACGGTCCTCATCGGGCTCGCCGAGCAGTTCCTCGGCCTTCCCAACCGATGGATCGGCTGGCTGTTCATGGCCCTGAGCCTCGGCATCTACATCGTCATCGGGGTCATCACCCGTACCTCGGACTCGGACCAGTACTACGTGGCCGGCCGGGGTGTGCCTGCGCTCTACAACGGCATGGCCACCGGGTCCGACTGGATGTCGGCGGCGTCCTTCATCTCGATGGCCGGGGCGCTGTCGGTCCAGGGGTTCAGCGGGCTGGCGTACGTGATGGGCTGGACCGGCGGGTACGTGCTCCTGGCGGTGTTCCTTGGTCCTTACCTCAGGCAGTTCGGGGCCTACACCATCCCTGACTTCCTGGGGGGCCGCTACGGCGGGACCGCGCCGCGGCTGGTGGGTGTGCTCGCCGCCGTTCTCTGCTCCTTCACCTATCTCATCGCCCAGGTGACCGGCGTGGGTCTGATCGTCAGCCGCTTCCTGGGCCTGAACTTCAACGTCGGGGTCTTCGTGGGACTGGTGGGCGTGCTCTTCTGCTCGGTCCTCGGGGGCATGCGCTCCGTCACCTGGACCCAGGTGGCGCAGTACATCATCCTGATCATCAGCTACCTGGTCCCGGTGGTGGTGCTGAGCTGGCAGCTGTTCACCTTCCCCTTCCCCCAGTTCGTCTACGGCCAGCTGCTGCAGCGTAACAGCGCGGCGGCGATCCAGGTGACCAACGATCCGAAGGAGGCGGCCACGCGAGCACTGTGGAAACAGGAGGCCGACGCGGCCGCGGCGAAGCTGAAAGACCCGGCGCTGTCGGACGCCGAGCGGGAGAAGCTGAGCGCCCAGCAGAAGACGGCGGCAGCGCAGGCCAAGCCCCCCGCAGCGCCCGGGGCGACGGTCGCCAACTACCTGCTGGTGCCCAAGGGGATCGGGATGTGGAACTTCCTCGCGCTCACCTTCTGCTTGATGGTGGGCACGGCCGGATTGCCCCACATCCTGACCCGCTACTACACGACCCCCTCGGTCAAGGAAGCGCGAAGATCCGTCGCCTGGGGCCTGTTCTTCATCTTCCTCCTGTACTTCACGGCCCCGGCCTACGCCGCCTTCGCCCGGTTCGTGGTCTACACCCGGCTGGTCGGAACGCACATCGCCGACCTTCCGCGGTGGGTGACGCTGTGGAAACCCGCCGGCCTCTTCGACGTGGTGGACAAGCTCGGGGACGGGGTGGTGCAGCTCGCGGACTTCGTGATCAAGAGCTCCGATTTCGTGGTGCTGGCGATGCCGGAGATCGCCGGCCTGCCCTTCGTGATCACCGGGCTGGTGATGGCCGGCGGCCTCGCCGCGGCGCTCTCCACCGCCGACGGGCTGCTCCTGACCATCGCCAACGCCATCTCCCACGACCTCTACTACAAGATCATCGACCCGAAGGCGCCGCTGATCCGTCGGCTCACCATCACCAAAATCTTCCTCATCGTCACCGCGCTGATCGCGGCGAGCGTCGCCACCTTCCGGCTGGCGATCATCGTCGAGCTGGTGGCCTGGGCCTTCAGTCTCGCCGCGGCGAGCTTCTTCCCGGCGCTGGTGATGGGCATCTGGTGGAAGCGGGCGAATCGCCCAGGGGCCGTGGCCGGCATGGTCATCGGCCTGGCAACCACGCTCCTGTACATGGTCGGCTCGCGCTTCTACGGAATGACCTGGTGGGGCACGGCCACCGTGGCCTCGGGGGTCTTCGGGATCCCGCTCGGCTTCGTCACCATCTACGTCGTCTCACTCCTGACCGCTCCGCCTCCCGAGCGGGTCCAGGAGCTCGTCAGCAGCGTCCGCTACCCGAAGGCGACCGTCTCCTCGGCGGAATTCGCCCACTAACCGGCAAAGGCCAGAGGTGCCTCCGGGCACTCCCCGGTGGCACCCTGGTCGACGTCCGGAGGCCCCCGGCCCGCCCCGGGGCCTCGGCCGTCTGCCGGAGGGATTCGCCGATGGAACTGCTGCCCGGCGTGCTGTTGATCCTCCGCACGGTGACCTTCATCGCCGTCTGCTACGTGGGCCTCTACATCGCGGCGACGGGGCTGACCAAGAACCCCGAGAACAAGCTGCTGGGCTTCTTCGCCCTGGTCGCCTCGCCGCTTCTCCGGCCCGCCCGAGCACTCGCCGGCTCCGGCGCGTCGGAGCGGAAGGTGCGGTGGGTGGCGTTTGCCCTGGCGGTGGGAGTGTGGGTGGTGACGGTGGTGCTCGACGTCAAGTTTGGGGCGCCGGCTCCGCGCTGAACGGCGGCTGGGGGTTGCCCGGCCGCTCACCGGCGCCGTCGCCTTCGTCCAGCGCTTCGGCTCGGTCCTCGTCGCCGAGGTCGTCTTCGAGCAGGTGCACTCCGAGGAGATGCGCCTGCACCCGCCGCGCCGGGCGATGGAACCCTCCGCCCGCGGTCTTTCGGGCGAGTGGACGCGAGGATGTGGGAGGGGATTACGATGCGCCACGCGATGGCGGGAGCGGCCACTTGAAGCGGACCCATGTCAGGAACGAACGCCTGGTCGCCCTGGCCTTGTTCGGTCTGCTCCTCTTCAACTACCCGCTCCTCCAGATGTTCAACGCCCCCACGCTGGTCCTGGGGATTCCGAAGCTCTACCTGTACCTCTTCGTCGCCTGGGCGGTGGTGATCTCGGGAGCCGCCCTGATCCTCCAGGTGAGCGGAGCCGACGACGGAACCCTCCGCGGCGGGCAAGGAGGGGCGCGACGGCCGCCGCCGCCACGCTGAGGCGCACACGTGCTCCGGGACTGGGTCGTCATCTCCGTCGCCTGCGCCTACCTGGGGCTCCTCTTCGCGATCGCCTACTACGCCGACCGGCGCGCCGACCGCGGGCGGAGTCTCATCGCGAACCCGTACATCTACTCACTGTCGCTCGCGGTCTACGCGACCGCGTGGACTTTCTACGGCTCGGTCGGGCGCGCCGTCTCCACCGGCATCGGGTTCCTGCCCATCTACATCGGCCCGACGATCATGTGCCTCCTGTGGTGGATCCTGCTGCGGAAGATCATCCTCATCAGCAAGGTCCACCGGATCACGTCGCTGGCAGACTTCATCGCCTCCCGGTACGGCAAGAGCGCCCTCGTCGCGGGGCTCGTCACCGTCATCGCGGTGATCGGGATCCTGCCCTACATCTCGCTGCAGCTGAAGGCGATCTCCACCGCCTTCACCATCGTCCACTCGCACGACGTGGAGGTCGTCGGCGCGGGCCACGGCGGGCCGTTCCTCAGCGACACCGCGCTGTACGCGGCGCTCATCCTCGCCGCCTTCACCATCATGTTCGGGACCCGCCACCTCGACGCCTCGGAGCGGCACGAGGGGATGGTCGCGGCGATCGCCTTCGAGTCGCTGGTGAAGCTCGTCGCCTTCCTGGCGGTGGGCGGGTTCGTGACCTGGGGGATGTTCGACGGGTTCCGGGACGTCTTCACCCGCGCCCGCGAGCTGCCCGGGGTCCAGGCCCTCTTCGTCATCGGGGGAACGGGCGATGGGCAAACGGGCGTCCTGGCCTCGCTCTACTCCGCGACCTTCTTCGCCATGCTGGCGATCATGTTCCTGCCCCGTCAGTGCCAGGTCGCGGTGGTCGAGAACGTCGACGTCAACCACGTGAAGACCGCGATCTGGCTGTTCCCGCTCTACATGCTGGTCATCAACCTCTTCGTGCCGGCGATTGCCTTCGGCGGGATGGTCCACTTCGCCGGCACCCCGGTCGATCCGGACACGTACGTGCTCACCCTGCCGCTTTCCAGGGGCCAGAACGGGCTCGGGCTGCTGGTCTTCATCGGAGGGCTCTCCGCGGCGACCGGAATGGTGATCGTCGAGACGATCGCGCTCTCCACCATGGTCTGCAACGACCTCGCCATGCCCCTGCTGCTCCGCTGGCCCGCGCTGCGGCTGAACGAGCGGAAGAATCTCACCGGACTCCTGCTGGGCATCCGGCGCGGAGCGATCCTGGTGATGCTGCTCCTCGGCTACCTCTACTTCCGGATCGCGGGGGAGGCCTACGCGCTGGTGTCGATCGGCCTCATCTCCTTCGCCGCGGTGGCGCAGTTCGCCCCCGCCTGCCTGGGTGGGCTCTTCTGGAAGGGCGGTACGCGCGCCGGCGCCCTCGCCGGCCTCTCCGCCGGATTCCTGGTCTGGCTCTACACCCTCCTCGTCCCGGCGTTCGCGAAGTCGGGCTGGGTGCCCATGTCCATCGTCGAGGCGGGGCCGTTCGGGATCGAGGCCCTGAGGCCCCTGCAGCTCTTCGGGCTCACCGGCCTCGACCAGATCACCCACGGGATGATCTGGTCCATGCTCGCCAACGTGGGCGCCTACGTCGCGTTCTCGCTCTCGACCACCCAGAGCGCGGTCGAGCACAGCCAGGCGACGCTTTTCGTGGACGTGTTCAAGCACTCCGCCGCCGGCACCGGATCGCTCTTCTGGCGGGGTGGCGTGTCGGTCCAGGAGCTGCGCGCGCTTCTCTCGCGCTTCCTCGGGGCAGACAAGGCCGACGACGTGCTGGAGGGCTACGCGCGCGATCGTCGCCTGCGGTCGGCGTGGGAGGTCGAGGCCGACGCGAACCTCATCCAGTTCGCCGAGACGAAGCTGGCCGGCGCCATCGGCGGAGCGTCGGCCCACGCGATGGTGGCGTCGGTCGTGAAGGAGGCCCCGCTCACCATGGACGAGGTGATGTCCATCCTCGACGAGGCCTCGCAGATCATGAAGTACAGCCGGGAGCTGGAGAAGACGTCGCGGGAGCTCACGAGCGCGTACGCGGATCTCAGCAGCGCGAACGAGCAGCTGAAGGAGCTGGACCGGATGAAGGACGACTTCGTCTCCCACGTCTCGCACGAGCTCCGCACCCCGCTCACCTCCATCCGCTCGTTCTCCGAGATTCTCCACGACCATCCCCAGCTCGATGCCGCCACCCGCACCAAGTACCTGTCCGTCGTCATCCAGGAGGCGGAGCGGCTCACCCGCCTGATCAACCAGGTACTCGACCTCTCGAAGATCGAGGCCGGCCGGGTCGATTGGCGGATCGCGGTGGTGAGCCCGCGCGAGGTGGTCGAGCACGCCGTGGCGGCGACGAGCCAGCTCTTCGCCGAGAAGGCGGCCACGCTGGAGGTCGACGTGCCGGAGGAGGTCCCACCGATCCTCGCCGATCGGGACCGCCTCGTGCAGGTGGTGATCAACCTCCTCTCGAACGCTGCCAAGTTCTGCGCCGACCCGGGCGGCCGGGTCTCCATCTCGCTGCGCGCGGAGCCGGGGGTGGTCCGCGTCGACGTGCGCGACAACGGGATGGGGATCGCGGCGAAGGACCAGGAGCTCATCTTCGAGAAGTTTCGCCAGGGGGGCGACACCCTCACCACCAAGCCGAGGGGAACCGGCCTGGGGCTCCCGATCAGCCGCGAGATCATCCAGCACTTCGGGGGGCGCCTGTGGGTTGAGAGCGAGCCCGGGAGAGGAGCCACCTTCTCGTTCGTCATCCCGCTCCGCCGTCAGGCGGAGGTGGGCGGTGGCGACGTGCCGGACGATCGCGCCGCTGCGCTCGGCGCGCCCGGGACGGAGGCCGGTGCCACCGGAACGGAGCCACGATGAAGAAGAGAATCCTGATCGCCGACGACGAGCCGAACATCGTCATGTCACTCCAGTTCCTCATGGAGTTCGAGGGGTACGAGGTGCGGACCGCGGCCGACGGTGAGACGGCCCTCCAGATCCTCGGCGACTTCCGTCCCGACCTGGTCCTGCTCGACGTGATGATGCCGAAGCGGAACGGCTACGAGATCTGCCAGGTCGTCCGCGAGACGCCCGCCCTGGCGGGGATCAAGGTGGTGATGCTGACCGCGAAGGGGCGTGACATCGACGCCGAGAAGGGGCTCGCCCTCGGCGCCGATTCCTACGTCACGAAGCCGTTCGCCACGAAGGAGCTGGTGGCCACGGTGAAGGCGTTGCTCGGCGACGCGTGATGGCGAGGTTCGCCAAGGCCAGGTTCGCGCTCGTCCTCGTGGGTTCCCAGGCCCTGGCGATCGTCGCGGCCGCGCTGGTCGGCGCCGGGGTGTGGGCCGCGCTCGGGCCCGAGGAGCGCTCCGCCCTCGCCGCCGGCGTGATGGAGCGGGGCCCGCTGCTCGTCGGTCTCGGGATCGGCCTGCTCGCCGGGTACGGGCTCCTGGTGTGGGTCCTCGTCCAGCAGCACCTGGCCGCCCCCCTCGCGCTCGCGCAGGGGACCCGCCTCATCACCCACGGGAACGCCTCCCACCGGCTCGAGCCGCTCGGCGGAGCGGAGCTCCGGGAGCTGGCGGACGCGATCAACGCGCTCGCCGCCGAGCACGAGACGCTCGGCGGCGAGCTCGAGGCGAGGGTGGCGGAGGCGCAGCAGCGGCTGGGGGAGGAGCGCGATCGGCTCGCCGCGATCGTCGCCGAGGCGTCGCAGGCGGTCCTCGTCTGCAACCTCGAGGGTCGTATCCTCCTCTACAACCTGAAGGCGCGGGAGCTCCACGGCAGGGCGACCGACGGGACGTCGCCGGACGGCGGAGCCGGTCTGGTGGGGCTGGCACGGTCGGTGTTCGTGATCCTCGAGCGGGCCCTGGTCGCCCACGCCCTGGAGACGATCCAGGCGCGCCTGGAGAAGGGGGCGCAACGTCCCGTGGCGAGCTTCGTCACCGCCGGGGGCGGTCGGCTCCTGCGGGTCCACGTCTCGCCCGTCCTGCGCGGCGGGCGCGCGACGCAGGAGGCGAGCGACCCCGCTCCGCGCGGCGCCGGGACGAGCGCCATCACCGGGTTCGTGCTCCGCATCGACGACGTCACGCGGCCGCTGCAGGCGGGGAGCCGCACCGAGGCCGCCCTCCAGGCGCTCACCGACGCGAGCCGGCGCGCGCTGGCCAACATCCGGGCGGCGGTGGAGACGCTCCTAGCCCACCCGGGCCTGGAGGCCGAGCGGCGGGCCGCCTTCGTCGGGGTCATCCACGACGAGGCGTCGGCCCTCTCGGCCACCCTCGATCGCGCCGCGCCCGAGCTCACCTCGCTGCGGGCCGAGTGGCTCCTCGAGAACATGCAGGGAGCCGACCTCCTCTCGGCGGCGCGCTCGCGGATCGAGGGCACCCTCGGTCTGTCCACGACCCTCGACGAGATCGATCCCGGGCTCTGGCTCAAGGTGGAGAGCTACTCCCTGGTGCGGGCCGTCGTCTCGATCGGGAGCCGGCTCCAGCGCCGGGGCGTCCGGGAGCTGCGGCTGGCGCTCCGGCCGGCCGGCCGGCGGGCGCACCTCGACGTCACCTGGTCCGGCGCCGACGTGCCGACCGAGATCATCGCTCGCTGGGAGGACGACCCCCCCGACGTCGACGGGGAGCCCATGGCGCCCACGCTGAGGGCGGTGGTCGAGCGCCACGACGGAGCGGTCTGGTCCCAGGGGGATCGTCCCTCCGGGCCCGGATTCATCCGGCTGGTCCTCCCGGTGGCGGAGGCGGAGCAGGCCCCGCTCGCCTCCCCCGTCACGCGCGGCCGGCCCGAGTTCTACGATTTCGACCTGTTCCACCAGCCGGGGCAGACCCCGGAGCTGGACGAGCGGAAGCTCACAGCGCTCGAGTTCACCGCCTTCGACACCGAGACCACCGGGCTCAACCCCTCCGACGGCGATGAGATCATCGCCATCGGCGCGGTGCGTATCGTGAACGGGCGGCTGCTCCACCAGGAGGCCTTCGAGCAGTTCGTGGACCCCGGGAGGCCGGTGTCGCAGGAGACGGTCCGGATCACCGGCATCGATCCTGCGCTCCTCCGGGACAAGCCGCCGATCGAGGAGGTCCTCCCCCGGTTCCATCGCTTCTGCGAGGGCACCGTGCTCGTCGCGCACAACGGCGCCTTCGACCTGCGCTTCCTCCAGCTCAAGGAGGCCGTGGCCGGGGTCCGCTTCGCGCACCCGGTGCTCGACACGCTGCTCCTCGCCGAGCTGATCCAGCCGGACCTCCCCCCCACCGGGCTCGAGGGCATCGCCGAACGGTTCGGCGTTCCCGTGCTCGGGCGGCACACCGCGCTCGGCGACGCGATCATGACCGGCGAGATCTTCCTCAGGATGGTCCCCCTGCTGAGGGCGCGGGGCATCGAGACGCTCCGCGAGGCCCGGGAGGCGTCGCAGCGGACCTGGGCCGCGCGCCTGGAGTACTGAGTCTCTCGAGCGACGGCAGCTCACCAGGAGAGCTGGGTGCGGAACCGGTCGGCCAGTCCCCGCTGGAACAAGCGAATGGTCCGGAAGGCCTGGCGGAGGGCGGCGCGGTCGATGGCGTCGAGGCGGGAAGGATCGACCTGGGTGGAGGGAGGCCGGCCTTCCATTGCCGCGCCCAGCTCGGTATCGAGGCGCGCCCGGAGCAGCGTCTCCAGGGCGTGACGCAGGTCGCGGCCCTCCTCCGCGCCCAGGGCCCCGGCGTCCACCGCGCCGGCGACACGGGCGGAGGTGCCGGTGTCCTTCAGGCCAAGCTGCACCGCGTAGGCCCGCATCCCGTGCACCAGAGGGAAGAGCCCCAGCGCCTTGACGTCGAAGCGCCCCCGATGGGGGCCATGGCGGGCCACCCGAAAACGGCCGAAGGGCCCGAGAGGGGGATCCCGGCGCAGGGCTTCGCGCGCCAGACCCTGATGGAAGGGCGCGTACCGGGGAGCCTGCGTGCACGCCCAGGTCCACACTTCGCTCGCCACCGCCTCCTCGCCGGCGACGAACCGCCAGTCGAAGAACACGCTCGCCTCGACCAGAGCCTCGCCCTCCGGCCGTTCCATCCACCCGAGAAACCGCTCCTTCCACCGCCCGACGTCGAGGCGCCACCGGGGGTTGGCCGCCATGAAACTCCCAGGACAGTGGGGAACGGCCAGTGCCGCGAGTCTCTGGGCGATGCCCTCGGCCAGTCGAGTGAAGTACTCCCTGGCCGCTCCGTCGTCCGCGCCGAGGGCGTACACCAGCCCGTTGTCCTGGTCGGTGACCATGGTTTGCTCGCGGCGGCCTTCGCTTCCTCCCACCACCAGGGCATACGGCACCGGCGGTCGACCGTGCCCGTCAGCAGCCAGCGCTTGCTCGGCAAGCTGCGTCACCCGGCGCAGGGTCCGGCTGTGGACCTCGGCAACGAGCTCGGTCACCTCGATGGCCGGGAGGCCGGCGCGGACCAGGCCCCGAACCAGCGGAGGGAGCCGCGACTCGGCGGCGCGAATCCCGTCCAGGGAGGCCGCGGCGTCCACCGCCTGGGTGAGCGAGGCCGGATGCCCCGCTTCGAGCGGAACGAAGTCGTCGGTGAAGAGCACGCCGATCAGCTGACCGTCCCCGTCGACCACCGCCAGGTGGTGGAGCGCCGTGCGGGTCATCTCCCGGAGTGCGGTGAAGGCCCAGTCCTCGCCGCGCACCGTTTTCACCGGGGCGGACATGATCCCCGAAACCGGCCCCGAGGGTGGATACCCGCCGGCGACGACCTTGGAGCGAAGGTCCCGGTCGGTGACGATCCCGATCGGGGTTCCTTTGTTCGCGACCACCGCCGCGCCGGTGTGTCGCTCGGTCATCGCCCTGGCCACGGCCGCCACGGCCTCGGTCGGGGCTGCGGTCACCAGCGGGCGACTCAGCAGCTCGCGGGTCCGGAGGCGGTGCAGCCAAGTCTGGAGGCGAGCTTCGGGCATATCAGGAGAGCTGGGTGCGGAACCGGTCGGCCAGTCCCTGCTGGAACAGGCGAATGGTCCGGAATGCCTCGTGGAGGGCGGCCCGATCGATGGCGTCGAGACGGGAGGGGTCGACCTGGCTCGAGGGAGGATGTCCTTCCATCGTCGCGCCCAGCTCTGCATCGAGGCGCGTGCGGAGCAGCGTTTCCAGAGCGTGACTCAGGTTGCGGCCCTCCCCCGAGCCCAGGGCCCCCGCCTCCACCGCGCCGGCGATGCGGGCTGACGTCCCGGTGTCCTTCAGCCCGAGCTGGACCGCGTAGGTCCTCATCCCGTGCACCAGGGGGAAGAGCCCCAGCGCCTTGACGTCGAAGCACCCCCGATGCGGGCCGCGATGGGCCACCCGGAAACGGCCGAAGAGACCGAGCGGCGGATCCCGGCGCAGGGCCTCGCGCGCCAGGGCCTGGTGGAAGGGCGCGTGCCGGGGAGCCTCGGTGCACGCCCAGCTCCAGACGTCGCTCGCAGCCGCCTGGTCACCGGCGACGAACCGCCAGTCGAAGAACACGCTCGCCTCGACCAGGGCGTGGCCCTCCGGCTGGTCCATCCACTGGAGAAAGCGCTCCTTCCACCGCCCGATGTCGAGACGCCACCGGGGGTTCACCGCCATGAAGCCGCCCGGACAGGGCGGAACACCGAGCGCGGCGAGCCGGGAGGCAATCCCCTCGGACAGACGAGTGAAGTAGTCACCTGCCGACCCTGCGACCTCCTCCGCGACGGAGGCGTGGACCAGCCCGTTGTCCTGATCGGTGACCATGGTCTGCTCCCGCCGACCCTCGCTTCCTCCGACCACCAGGGCAAACGGCCCCGGCGGGCGACCGAGCCCGTCGCTGGCCAGGCCCTCCTCGGCGAGCTGCACCACCCGCTGCAAGGTGCGGTCGTGGACCTCGGCGACCAGCTGCGTCACCTCGATGGCCGGCAGACCCGCGCGGAGGAGCCCGCGCACCAGGGCGGGGAGGCGCGCTCCCGCGGCACGAACTCCCTCGAGGGAGGTCGCGGAGTCCAGCTCCTTGACCAGCGAGGCCGGATGCCCTCTCTCCAGGGCCAGGAAGTCATTGCTGGAGATGATCCCGAGGAGCTGACCTTCGCCGTCGGTCACCCCCAGATGGTGGATGGCGGACCGGGTCATCTCCAGGAGCGCGGTGAAGGCCCAGTCCTCGGCGCGGACGGTCTTCAGCGGTGCGGACATGATGCCCGACACCGGCCCCGAGGTCGGGTAGCCGCCGGCGACGACCTTGGAGCGGAGGTCGCGATCGGTCACGATGCCCAACGGCGTTCGGCCGGAGGCGACCACCGCCGAGCCGATGCGGCGCTCCGTCATCGCGCGGGCCACCGCGGCGACCGCGTCGGTGGGGACGGTGAGGAACGGGGGCCGGGTCACCAGCTCCCTGGCCCGCAGGCGGTGAAGCCCGGTTTCGAGGCGAGCGTCCGGCATCGTTGAGAGCGCCAGGTCTGGGAGGTTCCCAGGTTCCCGCCCCCCGCGCCATCCCGATGGAGCAAGAGCCACGCCCCGGCTAACGTCCGGCGGATGCACGGTCCGCTTGTCGTGGCAGTCACCTCGACCTCGGAGCTCGGCCGCCGCTTCCCCGCCTGGAGCGTCGTCCCCTTTGCCCTGATGCTCCTGGCCATCGCCGTGCTGCCGCTGGTCGCGGGCGGGTTCTGGGAGAGGAACCGCAACAAGGCTCTCCTCAGCGTGGTGCTCGGAGCACCGGTGGCGCTCTGGACCGCACTGCTCGACACCGGAGCATTGCTCCACACGGCCAGCGAGTACCTGGCCTTCATCGTCCTCCTGGGGGCGCTGTTCGTCATCGCCGGTGGCGTCGTCATCCGCGGCACGCTAGCGGGGACCCCGGGAGTGAACGCGGTCCTGCTCGGGAGCGGCGCGGTGCTGGCCTCGTTCATCGGGACCACCGGCGCCTCGATGGTGCTGATCCGTCCCCTCCTCCGGGCCAACTCCGTCCGCCGCCGCAAGGCCCACGTGGTGGTCTTCTTCATCTTCGTGGTGGCCAACGCCGGAGGCCTCCTCACCCCGCTGGGCGATCCGCCCCTCTTCTTGGGCTACCTCCGGGGCGTGCCGTTCAGCTGGCCCCTGACCCTCTGGAAGGCCTGGCTGGCCGTGAACGCGGCGCTGCTGATCATCTTCTTCATCGTGGATTCCACCGTCTTCCGCCGCGAGGATCTGGAACGGCCGGGCGACCTCGACGAGATCGCCGTCGCGCACCAGGTGCCGATCCACATCGCCGGATGGGGGAGCCTGGGCTACCTGCTGGCGCTCATCGCGGTGCTTCTGGTCTCGGGGACCTTGCGGCTACCGGTCCTCGCCCAGACCGGGGCGATGCTGCTGGTGGCGGCGCTGTGCTGGCAGACCACGCCGCGGAAGCTCCGCGCAGAGAACGACTTCAGGTGGCACCCGATCGCCGAGGTGGCGGTCCTCTTCGCCGGAATCTTCGCCACGATGATCCCCCCGCTGGCGATCCTCAACGCGTATGGAGGCGAGCTCGCGCTTCACGAGCCGCAGCACTACTTCTGGGCCAGCGGCGCGCTCTCTTCGTTCCTCGACAACGCCCCCACGTACCTTGCCTTCGCCTCGGCGGCGAGCGGTCAGGTGGGGACCGACGCGGCCGACCTGGGAGCTCTGGTGACGCACGAGCGCGGCGAGAGGCTCCTCACCGCCATCTCGCTGGGCTCGGTGTTGATGGGCGCGAACACGTACATCGGCAACGGCCCCAACTTCATGGTGAAGGCCATCGCCGAGCATGCCGGCGTGCGGATGCCGGGGTTCTTCCGCTACCTGGGCTACAGCGCGGTGACGCTCCTGCCGCTCTTCTACGTGGTGAGCCGCACCCTGCTGGGCTGAGAGGCAGGAAGGAGGCCGAACCCTCCTTTCCATCCCTGCAATTGATTGCACTTTTTCGTCTCTGCAGCTTCATTGCACTTTTACTCTTTTGCATCGTAGTTGCATCAGCACTGCTCCACCGTGTTACCGACGGTAACGCAGGTGTTACCAATCGCGGCGGTCCCAGAGTCAATGACCTGACGGTCCTCCATCCATTCAGAGGCGATGCACCTTGGCGTAAAAGTTGCGGTGCGGAGGTTGCCTACCCGTGACACTGAAGGAGGCAGCTCGATGGCCGTCGCCGCGTCCACCCTGCCCTTGGTCGACAAGAGCGAAGAGCGTCGCGTCATCTTCGCGTCGTCCCTGGGAACCGTCTTCGAGTGGTACGACTTCTACATCTACGCCGTGCTGGCACCGTTCTTTGCCGCGGTGTTCTTCCCTCCGGGGAACCAGACGACGGCCCTGCTCAATGCCTTCGTGAACTACGCGGCGGGGTTCCTGGTCCGGCCCTTCGGCGCGCTGTTCTTCGGACGCATCGGCGACCTTGTCGGCCGGAAATACACCTTCCTGGTCACCATCACGGTGATGGGTCTGTCGACCGCGCTGGTCGGCTTCCTGCCCACCTTCTCCACGATCGGGATGCTGGCCCCGCTGCTCCTGCTCCTGCTCCGCCTGGCGCAGGGTCTGGCGCTCGGCGGCGAGTACGGCGGCGCAGCCACCTACGTCGCCGAGCACGCTCCGGAGGACAAGCGCGGCGGCCACACGGCCTGGATCCAGACCACCGCCACCCTGGGTCTGTTCCTCGCGCTGGTGGTCATCTGGATGTGCCGGAACACGATGACGGTGGAGGCCTTCCGGACCTGGGGCTGGCGCATCCCCTTCATCCTCTCGGTCATCCTCCTGGTCGTCTCGATCTACATCCGGCTCAAGCTGAACGAATCGCCGATGTTCCGCCGGATGAAGGAGGAGGGCAAGGGGAGCAAGGCCCCGCTGTCCGAGAGCTTTGGCCAGTGGAGCAACCTCAAGATCGTGATCCTCGCGCTCCTCGGCGCCACCGCCGGGCAGGGCGTGGTCTGGTACACGGGGCAGTTCTACGCGCTGTTCTTCCTCCAGACGACGCTGAAGGTCCCCTTCGAGACGGTCTATCTGCTGATCGCCGCCTCGCTGGTGATCGGCACCCCGTTCTTCATCGTCTTCGGCCGGCTCTCCGACCGGATCGGCCGCAAGTGGATCATGATGCTGGGCTGCCTCCTCGGCGTGCTCACCTACTTCCCGCTCTTCAAGGCACTCACCCACTTCTCCAACCCGTCTCTCGAGAAGTTCAACGCCTCCAACACGGTGACGCTGACCGCAGGCGACTGCCAGGTGCACCTCTTCGCCTTGCCCACCACCAGGTACAGCGACTGTGACCGGGTGCGGAACATCCTGACCTCGCGCAGCGTGAGCTACACCAACGTCGACGCCCCGCCCGGCGCGGCCCCGCACTTGAAGATCAACGACATCGAGATCCCGGCGACGGCCAACATGGACGCCGCCGCGCTCAAGGCCTACGAGGCCAAGGTCGCCGCCGCGCTCGCCCAGCACGGCTACCCGGCCAAGTTCGATCCAGCAGGTCTCAACTGGCCGATGGTGCTCCTGATCCTGGTCATCATGGTGATCTACGTCACCATGGTGTACGGCCCCATCGCGGCCTTCCTGGTGGAGCTGTTCCCGACGCGCATCCGCTACACGTCCATGTCGCTGCCGTACCACATCGGCAACGGCTGGTTCGGAGGGATGCTCCCTCTCACCGCCACGGCGCTGGTCGCCGCGACGGGGGACATCTACTACGGGCTCTGGTACCCGATCATCGTGGCCGCGATGACCTTCGTCCTCGGCTCGCTCTTCGTGCGCGAGACGAAGGACCACAAGATCGGCGTGATCTAGAAGGGTTTCTCAGGGCACGAACAGGTCCGGGCAGTGTCCCGCCTGCGCCGGCGAGCCCGAGATGGCGCCACCCCGGGGGATGCACTGGCTCGCCGGAAGCGTCTGACCCTGCTCCACGTGCTGCACCAGCAGGTCGAAGGCACGCTGCGCGTGCGGCTCGATGTACTCCAGCTGCGGGAAGGTCACCTTGAAGGTCTCGATGTGGTTCCCGTTCTGGACCTCGTAGAGGCGGTAGTCCGGCCGGCGGTCACGCTTGCGCCACCACCAGCCGAGGCCGTGCCCGTCGTCGTCCTCGAGCGCCGCCTCCACCTTCCGGGCATAGGCGCGGGCGTGCCGGTCGATGGGAAGCAGCGCGTCCATCGTGCCGGCGACCGTGATCAGCGGGCGCTGGATACGGCCGGTGGTCGCGAAGCTCGCCACCTGATCCCCCACGTCCGAGGCCGAGAGCCGGGCGTAGTAGTTGTACGTCCCGGTCCCCTGGCCGTAGGTGTCGTAGGTCGGGTCGAGCCGCTTCTGCCACTGGCACTGGGTGACCTCCCAGAACTGCGCCCAGTAGCTGGTCCAGAGCGAGACGGTCGGGCTGTTCACGATGTCCGGCGGATACCCCGCCCCGCGGATGTTCCTTGCCGCGGTGCTGTCCGGGTTCAACGCCGAGGCGACGTAGTCCGGGAAGTTGAGGACGGCCGGCGGAAGGTCGGTCAGGAGGTTGGGCCCACGCGGGTCGACCTCGGTGCCTTCCCAGTCCACGCCGCCGTCGAAGAGCTCGGGGAAGAGCTCCACCGCCCGGCGCACCTGATAGCCGCCGTTCGAGGCCCCCACCGCGTACGTGAACTTGGGGCCGCGGCCGTAGCGAGCCTCGACCCCGCGCTTCGCGAGCCGCGCCGCCTCCCCCATGAACAGCGCCCAGCGGACGAAGGGCTGACCCGGATCGTTGTCGTAGAAGTTCACCCAGAACTGCGAGCCGGGACCGGGGTTCAGCCGGCAGGCGAGCTCGTTCGGCGGGGTGGGGCTGGAAGGGTTGGCGATACGGAGGTTGAGCACGCCCTTGTTCTGCGAGGCGTAGGCGTAGCCTTTCTGGATGACGTAGTCGCTCCAGGCCCAGTCGCCGTTGAACTCGCTCCGGGTCCCCGAGGCGCCGGCGACCACCAGCCGCCCGTTCCAGTCGTCCGGGAGCCGGAGGAGGAACCGCGCCTGCCCCTCCGGATCACCGGCGATCCGCCCGTTGATCTGGATCCCCGGCACCGCCTTCGTGATCGGGGTCTTGTTCGGCGGGTCCGGCGCGATGACGGTCCGGTCGGTCTCCGGGGTGAACGCCCCTGCCGGAAGCCCGGGGATCGAGTTGTTGGCCGGGGTGGTCGCCGGGTTGTTGGTCGTCAGGTCAGCGCTCGGAGTGCAGGTGACGTCGACCAGGCGGTCTCCGAGCCGCCGGAGCACCTGCTCACAGCGGTCTCCGTGGGCCGAGGCGGCAAGTGGCACGAGCATCGTGACCAGGGCGGTGCGGCGGACGCAGCGGCGTAGCATGACGAGTGTCCCTCCGGTGTGGGCGCAGGGGGAGCTCATCTCCGGAGCCCCCCTCGCGGAACCGCGGAGTTTCGGCGAGAGGCCCAACAGCAGAAAAGCAAAGAATTCGAGGATGACGCCCGGCGGACGTCGGCCCCGACCCGCGGGGCACGCCGCGGGTCGGGTCAGCGACCTGACCGTGAAAAGACGACGGGCGGCAGGGCCGGTGAGCCCGTGCCGCCCGCAGAAACCGTCCTGGCGAGATCTGCCTAGAAGGCAGCCTGGAACTGCAGCGTGCGCACCCAGTGGTTCGCCGGAACGAGCGTCCCGTCGACGGTCTCGCCTGCCTTCTCCTTGTCCTGGAAGGCGATCTCCGCGGAGATCTTGTAGGTGTGCTGGAGAACGTACAGGCTCAGGCCCCCGCGGTAGGTCGTGACGTCACCGGTGGTGTTGCCCCGCCCGACGTACTGGGCGTCGGAGTTGAACCACTCCATCTGGAAGTAGGGCCCGATGATGCCGAAGCGGAACGAGAGGAGGCCCTGGACCGCAAGACCGGACTGGGGCGTGTTCTCGCCTGCCCAGACCTTGGTGACGCCGAGGTCGAAGGAAAGCTCGGTGCTCTCGGAGAAGGGGATGTCGGCGAAGACGTCCGCAAAGCCGGTGGTCCAGCTGCCCATCCCGGTGGTCTGGGAGGTCCCTGGGCCGGTCGGCGCGGTGCCGCGGAAGGCGTTCGTCTGGTAGTCCGCGCCCACCCCGATGCTCACTTGGGCGTTCTTGGCGAAGCACACCTGACAGAAGGCGTACCCATCATCCTTGCCCGCGATGTTGAAGCGGAGCGTGCCCGCGACTCGCGGCGCGTCACCAGGATTGATGCCCTGGGTGGTCACTCCCACCGTCGCCGGTGGCACCGGCGCCGCGGTCACGGTGGGGCGGGTCTGGACTCCGTTGAACACGCCCATGCGGTAGTAGATCCGGTCGTCGAGGAGGAGGCCGCGGATTCCAATACCCACGTCACGGGTCCCGCGCTGGCTGTTCGGCGAGAAGTACTGGGTGAAGTTGTTGACCGTGGCGTACCTCGTGCCTGAGGTCAGCCCGTTGTGCATCATCGGGAGCAGCATGAGCCCCGCGTCGAGCAGGAGCTCCTTGCCGAACTTGTAGGTGGCAAACGCGTCGAGGACATAGATGGCGTTGTAGATGCTGGTGGCAGTGGTGTTGGCCGGGACGTTGGTGGTAGTTCCGGGGCCGGTCCCATAGGACACCTCGGTGTCGACGAAGAACCCGATGTTCTCGTTGAACTGGCCACCGATGACGAGGCGCGCCCGGCGGAGCAGGAAGTCGTTCGAGGGGTCCTTCCCGGAACCCGCCGCATCCTGCTCGATCCGGTACTGCGCCTGAACCACACCGCCGACGTCGATGAAGCCCTTCTCGCTGAAGGAGATCTTCGCGGCGTTCGCCGTGCCCGCCGCCATCAGGCAGAGCACTCCGAGACACGTCTTCCAGGATTGTGACCTCATTCGTCCCCTCTCCACGTGAATGCTGCCCCAGGGCACACCGATACTCGTGTGGCCAGACGGCGCGAACAACTTTTTGGCCCCGCTGTAGGCAATCCACGTTCCAGGGGACTTCCCTGCGCCCCTCAAGCACTTGCGGGCCGGGGAACCGCTCCGGGCGTGTGGATGGGTAACGGAGCGTTACCAACGGTAACGGCGCGCTCGGTTCACTCAGCCTGGAACGTCCGGGAATTCCACGGGATTAGACACCCGCCAGCGACTGCGAGGTCACCCTCCCGTCACGCGCCGCGGCGCCCCGAAACGGCGACGGCGGCACGTGGTTCCGGGGGGAAGCCACGCGCCGCCGTCAGTTGAGAGCGGAGGGAATCGAACCCACAACCTATGGATTAAGAGTCCATTGCTCTGCCAATTGAGCTACGCTCCCGCTCGCCTGGCTGCGCGAGGGTCCGCGCGTATAACCGCCCGTGCCGCCACGAGTCAACGCCTGCTTCCGGGCACCTTCCGGCTGCGTGATTGGCCTCCTGCCTCCCCTGGGACCTAGACTCCTCGGCAGCCGGAGGGGAGTGGCCGGAGGAGTTCCGTGGTGGCCAAGTCGCTGGCCGTCGCTGTCGTCCTGGTGCTCGCGTCGGGCTGTGCAACGACGGGCGCGCACCACCGTACCCAGACCGAGGACTGGATCGAGCAGGCCGGGACCGAGGGCGTCTTCCTCGAGCCGCCGCTTCGCCTTTCACCGCAGATCATCTCGCTGGTCCGCGAGAAGGTCGGCTACGCCGGAACCGAGAAGGCGCGCCTGTTGAAGCTGGTCCGGTTCCTCGCCGAGATGGACGGGCTCGCCTTCCAGTACCAGACCCAGAGCTCCCTCACCGCCGAGAAGGCCTTTCAGGCGCGCCGCGGCGATTGCATGAGCTACGCCAACCTCCTGGTGGCACTGGCGCGCACGCTCGACGTGCCGGTGCGCTTTGTTCGCATCACCGAGCTCCCGGTGACCTGGGAGGCGGGAGGTCGCTTCTTCGAATCGTCACACATGGCGGTGGCCATGGGACACTACAACGCGTGGGACCAGTCGGTGGTGGTGGACTTCGGCAACATCCACACCTCGCCGTGGCGGTTCGCGCTCTACGACGACGTGCCGGACGAGCAGGCGTTCGTTCTCTTCCAGAACAACGTCGCGGTGCAGCGGATGCTCGCCGGCGACATGGTCACCGCCGAGCGGATGTTCCGGTTCCTCCACCACCACTCGCCGCGCACCCCGGAGGTACCGAACAATCTCTCGCTGGTGCTGCTCCACAACGGCAAGGACCGCGAGGCGCTGGATCTGCTCGAGGCCTCGGTGGAGCAGTTCCCGCGCTTCCGCCCGCTGTTCGCCAACGCGGTACATGCCGCGCGGCACATCGGTGACGAGGAGCTGGCGAAGACGCTCGAGGCGCGGGGGCGGGAGCTGCTCGAGGACGAGCCGGCGTGGAACTTCAACGAGGGCATGCGCTCCTATCACGCCCGCTCCTACCCCACCGCGGCCCTGCGCTTCGAGAAGGCGCTCGCGGCGGACCCGAACAACGTGCGACTGCTCGCCTGGAGCGCGCGCGCCCATCTGGCGGCGGGGAACCTCCGGCGCGGCCTGGAGCAGGTGGAGCGCATCCGCTCCGGCCCTCCCTCCGAGACGCGGACGCAGCTGCTCCAGGACCTGCGCAGCGCCTTTCCCCAGATCGACGCGCCGGCGCCCGTCACGCCTCCGGTCGCCGACCTCACCCACTGACGCAGGGGCCGACGAGCGCCGCTACCTCGCCGCGCGGCCGCCGAGCACCCGCTGCACCGCCTCGAGCAGCTCGAGGTGGGTGAAGGGCTTCTGGAGGAAGCTCGTCCCCGGGTCGCGGCGCAGCTCGGGATCCATCTGGCCCTCGCCGTACCCGCTCACCACCAGGACCCGCGCCGAGGGGTGGCGCTGGTGGATGGTGCGGTAGGCGGCGATGCCGCTCAGCCCCGGCAGGACCGCGTCGAGGATGACCAGGTCCACCGCCACGCCCCCGAGCAGCGCCAGGGCCGATTCGGCGTCGTCCGCGGTCAACGCCCGGAACCCGCTGCGCTCGAGCAGCCGCGCGAGCCCCTGGCGAACCGCGGCGTCGTCCTCCACGACCAGCACCGTGCCTCCGGCGCGCGGGGCGGGGGTGCGGCTCTTCCGCTCGATCTCCAGGGGCATTCCCTCGATGGCGGGAAGGAAGATCTGGAAGGTGGAGCCCTTGCTCGGCGTGCTCGACACCTCCACCACGCCCTGGTGCTGCCGGACGATGCCGTGCACCACCGCCAGGCCGAGCCCCGTGCCGCGGCCCGGTGCCTTGGTGGTGAAGAACGGCTCGAAGATGCGCTCCAGCGTCCCCGCGGGGATGCCCACGCCGGTGTCCCGGACCGACAGCTCCACCATCCGCTTGCCCGGAACGGTCGAGTGCCGGGCCGCGAACTCGGCGTCCACCTCGACGTTCCGCGTCCGCACGGTCAGCGTGCCGCCCTCGGGCATGGCGTCCCGGGCGTTCACGCAGAGGTTCATCAGGACCTGCTCGAGCTGCGCCGGGTCCCCGGAGACGGTCCACGGCTCCTCGGCCAGCTGCGTCTCCAGCTTCACCGGCTCGCCGATGACCCGGCGGAGCAGGCTGTCCACGTCGAGCACCACCTGGTTGAGGCTCAGCGAGCGCTGGGCGAGCGGCTGACGCTTGGCGAAGGCGAGCAGCTGGCGAACCAGCGCGGCCGCCCGCTGGCACTGCCGCTCGATCTCCGCGAGGTCGGTCTGGGCGGCGTGGTCCACCGGCAGGTCCAGCCGGGCGAGGGCGGCGGCGCTCTGGATGCCGGTGAGGACGTTGTTGAAGTCGTGGGCCACGCCGCCGGCGAGCATGCCCACGGTGTCCATCTTCTGGGTGCGCTGCACCTCGGCCTCGAGGCGCTTGCGCTCGGTGACGTCGCGCACGCTCACCACCAGCCGCTGGTCGCCGCCGGGGACCTCGGCCACCGCCATCTCGAGGTGCACCATGCTGCCGTCGCGACGGCGGGCCTCGCTGGAGCGGCTGCCCTGCCCGACGTAGCCCTGGAACCCGGGCGGGAGGATCTCGTCCGCCGGGCGCCCCACCACCTCCGAGGCCTCCACGCCGAAGATGCGCTCGGCGGCGGGGTTCATCGAGACCAGCAGACCTCCGGCGCTCACGGTGAGGAGGCCGTCGGGCACGTGCTCCATCACCGCCCGGAGGTCCATCTCGCTCCGGCGGAGCGCCGCGTCGGCCCGGCGGCGAGCCGCGCGCTGGGCGGCCTCGGCGCACTCGCGCTCCACCGCCGGGGCGAGCCGGGCGAGGTTGTCTTTCATGAGGTAGTCGTGCGCGCCGGCCTTCATCGCGGCGATGGCGTTCGTCTCGTCCACCGTCCCCGAGACCAGGATGAAGGGCACGTCCAGCCCGCTCTCTTGAAGGCGGGCGAGCGCCTCCAGCGCGTCGAACTGGGGGAGCCGGTGGTCGGAGACGATGACGTCCCAGGGCGCGGAGAGCAGTGCCTCCTGGAAGCCCTCGGCGGTGTCCACCCGGTGGAACCGCACCAGCCGTCCTTCGGCCTGGAGCGCGTGCACGATCAGCGTCGCGTCGGCCTCGGAGTCCTCGACCACGAGGACGCGGAGCGCGCTGCGGATAGAAGCCGGGAGGGGTCTCACGAGGCCGGGCGAGATCTGAGCGCCACGCGGCGGACACCGGCAAGGTGGCTTCGGTGCGCAGTCACGGCGCCGCTGTGTGCTCGACGACCGCAACGTGGTACCTGGGGTCGATGGGGACCTGGGATGCGCTGGTGGTGGGCGCCGGTCAGGCTGGCGTCCCGATCGCAGTGGCGCTGGCGCGAGCCGGGCGCCGGACGGCGATGATCGAGCGCGCCGACGTGGGCGGCACCTGCATCAACGTCGGCTGCACCCCGACCAAGACGCTGGTGGCCAGCGCCAGGGTGGCGGCGCTCGCCGCGCGTGCCGCGGAGTACGGCATCGAGGTCGCCCCGCCGCAAACGCGCTGGGTCGCGGTGCGTGACCGCGAGCAGGGCGTGGTGCGGCAGTTCCGGGCGGGGGGCGAGCGCCGGTTGCGGGAGGCCGGCGTCACGCTTCTCCGGGGCCAGGCGCGGTTCGTGGCCCCGCGCCGGCTGCGAGTCACCGGCCCGGACGGCACCGCCGAGGAGCACGAGGCGCCGGTGGTGGTGCTCGACGCCGGAGGCCGCCCGCGCCGGCCGGACCTGCCGGGCCTGGACTCGGTGCCCGCGCTCGACTCGTCGTCCATCCTCACCCTGGGCCCCTTCCCCGACCGGCTCCTGGTCCTCGGCGGAGGGTACATCGCGCTCGAGCTGGGGCAGGTCTTCCGGCGGCTGGGCGCGGAGGTGACCATCGTCGAGTCCGCGCCGAGGCTGGCCGCCCGGGAGGACGAGGAAGTCTCCGACCAGCTCGCGGACATCCTGCGCGCCGAGGGCATCCGCGTGCACCTCGGCGCTCGTGCGGCGCGGGTGAGCCCGGCGAGCGGCGGGGTGCGGCTCGAGCTCGCCGACGGGACGGCGCTCGAGGGAACCCACCTCCTGATCGCCGTGGGGAGGACGCCGAACACCGACGCGCTGGACTGTCCGGCCGGCGGCGTGGCCCTCGATGCGCACGGGTTCATCCGGGTCGACGAGCGACTGCGGACCTCGGCCGAGGGTGTGTATGCCACCGGCGATGTCACCGGGGCTCCGCAGTTCACGCACGTCTCGTACGACGATTACCGCGTGCTCCGCGCCGTGCTGCTGGACGGGCCCCCGCGCTCACCGGTGGGGCGGCTCGTGCCCTACACCCTGTTCACCGATCCCCAGCTCGGGCGGGTGGGAATGACCGAGGCCGAGGCCCGCGCGAGCGGCTTGCCGATCCGCGTGGCCCGGATGCCCATGAGCTACGTGGCGCGGGCCATCGAGTCCGGCGAGACGCGGGGTGTGCTCCGGGCCGTGGTCCACGCCCAGACGGAGCGCATCCTCGGGTTCGCTGCCCTGGGATTCGAGGGCGGAGAGCTGGCGTCGGTGGTGCACACCGCGATGCTCGGCGACCTGCCGTGGACGGTCCTCCGAGATTTCATCTTCCCCCACCCCGGGCTGGCCGAGTCGCTCAACAACCTGTTCGACTCCTGGGTTTGAGCGCTACGACCGGCGGTCTGTGCCCCGGCCGCTCACGGCGGCCGGTACTCCACGCAGCGCCAGGCGCCGAAGCGGCGGACGATGCGCTGCCCCCGGCGCACCAGCAGCGGCGGCTCCTCCACCACCCGGGCGCAGCGCGGGAGGAGCGCCGCGGGCGGAGGGCCCGAGGGTGCGTCGTCGAATCGCCCCGGCGCCGAGTCGAGGAACAGCCCGGTGCGCCCGGCGAGCGCGCGGACGTCGAGCCCGACGAAGTCGAGCTGGAGCGCCGGCTGTCCGAGGAGATTCCGGCCGTAGGCCTCCACCGTCCCGTCGAGCAGCAGCTCGGCGGTGGTCTTGTAGTCGTCCGCGGAGAAGGCGAACTCCCCCGGCGCGAGCCTGGCCCTGGTCTGCTCCCGGAGCGAGCTCCAGCCCACCCAGGTGTCGTCGCCGAGCCGGACCGGGTAGGCGAACAGCTCCACCAGCACCACGACGTGCAGGGCGGCGGAGCCGAGCGCGTTCCAGCGCAGCAGCGAGGGGCCCGAGCGCCGCGCCGCCCAGAGCGCACCGGCGACCCACAGGGGGAAGGGCCAGTTGGGCTTCACCACCGCGCCCAGGCTGACCACCAGCAGCACCACGGCGGGGACCAGCGAGAAGGCAGCGAGGAACAGCTCCTCGGGCGGGAGCTCGCCGCGCAGCATCCGGGGCGCCGCGCGCACCGCCTCCCGGCCCCACACCCAGAGCAGCGGGGGAAGCACCAGCACCAGCTGCGAGCCCACCAGCCCGAGCAGGTTCCAGGGTGAGAGCCCGCGGGCGTGCTCCACCCGGCCCGCGGTCTGGAAGAGGAAGGACGCCCAGCCGTGCTGCGCGTTCCAGATCCACACCGGCGCCGTGACCAGCCCCGCGACGAGCAGACCGAGCCACGGCCAGGGCGAGGCGAGCTGCCGGCGACCCCGCGGAAGCAGGATCAGCAGCAGACCCACCCCCAGCAGGAGAAACACCGCGCTGTACTTGGAGTCGAACGCGAGCCCCGCGCAGAGGCCGGCGGGAAGCCATGCCGCACGCCGATCATCCAGCAACGCATCCGACAGGAAGCAGAGGGTCCACGTCCAGGCGGCGACGAGCGGCCCGTCGGGGAGCGCGATGACGCTCAGGATGCTGAACGCCGCGGTCGTGGCAAAGAGGAGGACTGCCCGGCCGGGCGCCTCCGGAACCAGGCGACGCGCCAGGCGCGCCAGTCCCAGGAGCGTGAGCGCCGCGAACAGGAACGGGACCAGGCGGACCACGACCGGGGGCGGAGGCCGGAGCGTCGCCGGCAACGCCAGGGCCCAGGCGAGCATCCCGGGATGATCGAAGTACGACAGCGCCGGGTGACGCGCGTAGAAGACGTAGTACGCCTCCTGAGGCACGAGCTCGAAGAGCGAGCCCACCGTGAGGCGAACCAGTTGCAGCACCAGGAGCACTCGCACCCACCGCCAGGTGTGGCTCACGTGCGCTCCTTGCTTCCATCAGTCTGTTCACTGCAGGCGGCAGCAACTTGTGCAGCGAGCGGTGTCGGTCGCGCAGTAAGTACTGTGCCGCTGCTCCGCACGCGACACTGTGGTTGCCCCGTCCGATCCTGGGACGCAATCGATTGCTCGCCGGGCTCGTACCGGCAGCCGGAAGGGACCACGTCTGTGGACTCGTCCGCGATCACTTTCTCTTGGGAGATACCGTGAAGCCAGTCATCGCAGCACTCGTGTTCCTCGGCGCCGTCGCCTGCGCCACCTCCGCGTCCGGAGTCGACCCGCGCCTGGAGTACACCTACAACAGCTCCGTGAACGGCGTGATCGCCGTTCCCGAGGCCGCCGCCAACCCCGACGTCTGCAAGAACCTCGCGGTCGTGGCCACCGTGGGAGACACCCAGGTGGGCCGCTCCGCCATCCGCCCGAGCAAGGGCCGCTGCTCGTACCAGATCGACAACCTGCCCTCGGACAAGGACGTCACCCTGAAGGTGCAGCCCGCTGCCGACCTCAAGTGCCAGGACGGGTCGCAGATGGCCTTCGTCTCGGACAGCCAGGGCCCGCTGAAGCTCCAGCCGGCCGAGGGCAAGCTGTACGACTTCCGCGCCCAGTGCGGCGCGACCCAGAGCTGAATCGGGGGCACTCCTCCCGAAACAGCTCAGGGAACGTTCAGCGCAGGATAGGAGCGGACGGCGCGTGGCCGACGGTCGCGCGCCATCCTCTCGTTGCGGAGCATGACCGCCGGCTCGTGCCCGAACGACTCCGAGCAGCGTTGCTGGCCAACGCCCGGGCCCGCGCGCGAAGCGCTCGGGTGGGCCAAGCCCCGCACCTCCCTCTCCTCCGGCGCTCGACCTCGCGACGCGGTTCCAGCTCGCGCGCGTCAAGCGCCGCCAGCCACGCACCCCCGGCGGACACCCCGACCCCGGTTGGAGCCGGACGAGGGCGAGCGGCGCCCCGGCACGGTGCAGAACCGTCCGGGCCCGTGTCCACTCCGGGCAATCCCCGTCGGGGAGTCGGCGGCGAGGTCGCAGGACCCCCGCTACCCTCCTGTCCATGCGCCCTCGACTCCTCCCGCTCGCGGCCCTCTTCCTCCTCCTCGCTGAAGGTCCCGCCGGCGGTCAGCCCGCGGCCTCGCCCGCCCAGGCCGGGCAGGTGATGCTCACCGTCTTCCTCCGGCACGACCAATCCAAGACGCTCGCCGAGATCCGCTCCGAGCTGGAGAAGAACGGCTTCTTCCAGAAGTTCCCGCCCGCGGGGGCGGAGGTCGTCTCCTGGTACGTGATGATGGGCATCGGCCAGGTGGTCACGCTCCGCTTCCCGGCGGAGCGGCTGCGGGACGTGAACCTCGCCCTGGAGCAGAGCGCCTGGGGCGCGTTCCGCACCGACTTCTACCCGACCTACGACTACAAGCCGATTGCCGAGGCCGAGCGGAAGAAGAAGTAGGCGGCGCTCTCGACGCTCGAGGAGCCACCAGCGGTGGCGCAGCATCCGCCGCTTCCGGAGATCAACGCTGGGCGTTTTTGTCGGCGAACGGGTGGAAGGTGAACTTCTGCCCGCCGACCGCGGCCTCGTACATCAGCCCAGCCTTGGTCATGGTGAACACCGCCACGCCCCTGGTGTAGTTCGCGTCCGCGGAGGCGCCGGCGGAGAGAGCCACGGCCGTGGCCTGCGCGTCGAGCTGGAAGTTGCCGTTCTTGAAGTCGGCGAGCGTCGACGGGTTCTCGAAGAAGATGACCTCCGAGTAGGTCTGCCCGCCCAGCTGGAACCCGATGCTCCCCTGGCCCATGCTCGCCGTGCCCACCGGCTTCCCGCCGACGAAGAGGACTCCGTCTCCCCCGGCGCCACCGATGATGAAGCCGCCCTTGGCGATGGTGGGGAACACCGCATAGCCGGAGGAGGTGGAGAAGAGCTTCTCGATCTTCGGATCCTTCGTCTTGAAGGTCTGAATCGTGGCCTTGGCGTCCGACACCAGCGCGTCGTCGCTGGCGCCGAGGGCCGGGGCCGCTCCGAGGAGCACGAGGAGAGTCATGGACATGGAGGAGCGCATGCCCGGACGTAATGGGGCCGCTCGCACCAGTCCACCGGTCGTTCGCCGTCCGTCGACAAGGCGGCGTTGCGTGGCGGAGAAACATTCGCCGCCGACGGGTCTACTTCTTCGCACCGAACGGCTGGTACCCGAACTTCTGCCCTCCGACGCTCGCCTCGTACAATCGCATCAAGCGGATCGTAGCCCGGCCCCGCCCTCCCGCAATTGCGCGACCCTCAGGCCCGGCCCGCGCAGCGAAGGATGGCTGCCGCGGATCGGTCCACGTCGTCCTCGGTGGTGTTCCATCCCGAGACGCTGATCCGCATCACGTCCTGGTCCTTCCAGCGGCTCCCGCCGAGCCAGCAGGTCCCGTCGGCCTGGACCCGCGCGATCACCTCCCGGGTGAACGCGTCCGCGTCGCCACCACCGGGCGGGTCGAACCGGACCAGCACCTGGTTGAGCACGATCTCGTTCAGCACGTGCACCCCGGGCGCGCGCCCCAGCTGCTGGGCGAACCGGCCGGCCAGCGCACAGCACCGATCCACCACCGCCTCCACGCCCCGCCGCCCCATCGCCCGGAGCGCCGCGTACACCGGCGTTCCCCGCCCGCGCCGGCTGAACTCGGGGACGAAGTCCACGCCGTCGCGCAGACCGGTGCTGCGCACCAGGTAGCTGGCGGAGGTGCCCACCGCGCGGGCGAGCGTGGCGGGGTCGCGCACGATGGTCACCCCGGAGTCGTAAGGCACGTTGAGCCACTTGTGCGCGTCCAGCGCCCAGCTGTCCGCCTCGCCGACGCCGCGGAGCAGCCCCCTCGTCCGCTGGCTCGCCGCTCCCCAGAGCCCGAAGGCCCCGTCCACGTGCACCCAGGCCCCCTGGGCGTGCGCGGCGGAGATCAGCGGCTCCATCGGGTCGATCGCGCCGGTGTTGACGTTTCCCGCCTGTACGCAGACCAGCGTGGGCCCCCTGCAGGCGGCGAGCACGCCGGGCAGCGCGTCGGGATCCATCCTCCCCTGGCCGTCGGCGCGCACCCGCTTCACGCGCGCCTGCCCCATCCCCAGGAAGCGCAGCCCCCTCAGGATGGTGACGTGCACCTCCTCGCCGACCACGACGTGAATCTCCGGGGCCCCGAAGAGCCCCTGCTCCGAGACGTCCCAGCCCGCCCGGGCGAGCAGCGCGTACCGGGCCGCCGCCAGACCGGTGAAGTTCGCCATCTGCCCGCCGGTGACGAAGCCCACTCCCGCCTCGACCGGCAGACCGAGCAGCGTGTTCAGCCAGCGCCCCGCGGTGTCCTCCAGCACCGCCACCGTGGGCGAGACGACGTAGAGGCCCGCGTTCTGGTCCCAGGCCGAGGTGAGCCAGTCCGCCGCCAGCGCCACCGGCTGACTCCCGCCGATGACGAAGCCGAAGAAGCGCGGACCGGCGGTGGCCATGAGGCCCGGCTCGCCGGCACGACCGAGCAGGTCCACCACCTCGAGCGGGTCCTGCCCCGTCTCCGAGAGCTCTCCACCGAAGGCCTCCGTCAGAGCTTCCAGCGAGGCCGTGGGCCGCACCGGCCGCTTTCCGAGGGAGGCGATCCAGGAGCGGGTGTGCAGCAGGGCGCGGTCCAGCAGCGGGGTGAAAGGGTCCATGTCGAAGGAACGCTCGCGCACTGCGCTCCCCGGGACAAGCACAGGCCGGCGCCGGTGCAGCCGGATCAGCGCCTGGTGAAGCGCCCGGGCGGGAGGCTCCCTCGGGACGGACGCGCGGGATAAGCGTGCCCGGGTCAGTCCTGACGGCGGTAGCTCAGGGTCACGTCCACCGGGGCCGAGATGCGGCCGCTCTCCATCAGGCGCCGGACGCGGAGAGTTTGGCAGTCGGCGGACGGAGTGAACACCGTCTCGCCGGAACCATCGGCGCTCTTTCCGGCCTCGACCAGCGCGCCATCGCGGAGCCGGAAGGTGGTCTGGTTCTCGTCGCCGAACCGGTCGGTGACGCTGACCGGCGGCCCGCCCACCTCGCCGCGCTCGGTCGGATGATCCGGCGAGGCGATGGTCACCGTCCGCCCGTCGAAGGAGAGCGCGTACCGGTCTCGAGGACGGGCGCGAGCCCGCAGAGCCTCGAAGGCGAAGCCGCGGGCGAGAAAGCCCATGTCCGCCGTGGCGCGGTCCACGGCCTGGTCGACCGCGGCGAGCTCGGCCTCACCGCCCGCGTAGACCCACGTCCCGGCCAGCGTCCTCCGCACGTCCTCGGGGATCTCCGTGCCCTCGGTCCCGGGGGGTGGCGATGGCTCGGGCGCGGGTGGCGGGGCGTGTGCGCAGGCGGCGAGCGCGAGGAGCACGATCGCCGTCGGGAGGAGGTGCGGCGGCGGGCGGCTGCAGCGGGGGAGGGCCTCGCGAGGGCGGGTGCTCACGCTGGAGGAGCTATCCACGGGGGTCGCGCGAGCGCAACGCCCGAGGTGCGGACGGCTTCACGGCCGAACGGGACGGCGCCGAGACGTGCTCCTCCGCGGTATCGCCGGCCCACTTCGAGGACGAACGCCATCGCGCGCCGAGCCCACGCCGGAACGGATGGGCACCACAGGCGCTCGCCGCCACCTCACCCTCTACAGCGGAAGCGCCTGCGCCGCCCGGGGGACGAGGTAGCGCAGCATCCGCTCGTGATGCGCGTTGAGACCCACGAAGGCGACCGGCCCCCGGTGCCGATCCACCACCCACTCGAGCAGCTCGGCCAGGGCGTGATCGGAGAGGTCCACGGTTCGGGTGAGGTCCACGCGGACCGGAACGTGCGCGCCCAGCTCGGTCAGCCGCTCGCGCAGCTCGGCCGCCTCGCTCACGCCGAACTCGCGCCCGGCGCGGAACACCGGTCCCTCTTCCTTCGTGCCCACCCAGTCCACCTCGAAGGCGCGACTCATGTCCCTCTCCGTCAGGTCACGTCGATCCGGCTTGCACCCGGCGTACCCGCGCTCGCCCCATGAGCAGGAGCCGATCGATCGAAGCAGTTCCTCTGTCGAGAGCGACGCGGCGCGCATTGCTCGCGAAGAAGGTGCGTGCGCAACGAACCGCACCCCGAGGAGACGTCGGTGGCCCGGGAAATGCTGCCACCACGGGCGGCCCGAGACTTCAGCGGGCCAATGGAGGCAGTCATGAACGACCTGATCGTACGCAGGACCCCAAGCACCGAGCTACCGGCGCTCTCCGCGCTTCATCCGCTCCGCACGCTTCGCGAGCTGCTCACCTGGGATCCGTTCCAGGAGATGGCCCCGATGCTTCCGGTGGACGTCCAGAAGGTGATTCCCCCCTTCGAGGTGCGGGAGATGAAAGACCGGTTCGTGTTCCAGGCGGACCTTCCCGGCGTCGAGGTGAAGGACATCGAGATCCTCCTCACCGGCAACAGGCTCACGATCATCGGGACCCGCCTCGACAAGGTGGAGAAGGGCGAGGAGGGCGAGTACTACGCCCGTGAGCGGTTCTACGGGCGCTTCACCCGTTCGTTCACGCTTCCGGAGGGCGCGGACCTCAACGCGGTCCAGGCGCATCTGGCCAGCGGCGTGCTGACGATCGTGTTCCCCAAGGTGCCCGCGGTGCAGCCGAAGAAGATCCCCGTGACCGTGGAGAAGGTCGCCAAGGTGTAGCTCGCAACACACGTCGTCCGCATTGACCGACCTGCCGGGGCCGCAGCGCTTGCGTTCC
This sequence comes from Myxococcaceae bacterium, assembly GCA_003818285.1. GTDB lineage: Bacteria > Myxococcota > Myxococcia > Myxococcales > Myxococcaceae > RPRB01. The sequence continues at coordinate 7,085 of RPRB01000025.1, read as the reverse complement.
GGAGCCGGTGCGCTGCAAGCGGTGCACCCTCCCCGACCCGCCGACCCCGGCAGCGCCTTCGAATTCCCGAGATCCGAGCTCTAAGTCTCCGGTGCGTTCCCCGGAGTCGAGCCCGGCTGCTGCTGCTGCTGCGCCGCGCCCTCCTCGCGCTCCTGCGCGTACTCCTTGAGCCGGTACTGGATGGTCCGGGTGCTGATACCCAGCATCGCGGCGGCGCGCGAGGTGGAGCCGCCGACGACCTCCAGCGTCCGGAGGATGGCCTGCTTCTCGATCTCCTGCCAGGTCCCGCCCGGGATGAGGCTGGACATCGGCCGATCCGACGGCCGCGCACCGAGCACGGTCGGCGGCAGGTCATCGGTGGTCAGGTAGGGACCCTGGGCGAGCACCACCGCTCGCTCGATCGAGTTCTCGAGCTCGCGCACGTTGCCTGGCCAGTCGTGCCGGAGCAGGGCCTGGAGCGTGCCCGGAGCGAGTCCCTGGATCTTCTTGCCGTGCACGTCGGTGAAGCGCCGGAGGAAATGCGACACCAGTGCCGGGATGTCACCCTTCCGGGCGCGGAGCGGAGGAAGGGTCACCGAGATGACGTTGAGGCGATAGAAGAGGTCCTCGCGGAAGCGGCTGGCGCTGACCTCGGCGGCCAGGTCCTTGTTGGTCGCGGTGAGCAGGCGGACGTCGACCTTGAGCGTCTCGGTGCCTCCCACCCGCTCGAACTCCCGCGTCTGGAGGACCCGGAGGAGCTTCACCTGCACCGCGGGGGAGACGTCGCCGATCTCGTCGAGGAAGATCGTGCCTCCATCGGCGCGCTCGAAGCGGCCCTCGCGCCGGGCCACCGCTCCGGTGAAGGCACCCCGCTCGTGGCCGAAGAGCTCCGACTCGAGCAGCGTCTCGGTGAGGGCGCCGCAGTTCACGCGGACGAACGGATGGTCCTTCCGCGGCGAGAGTTCGTGCAGCGCCTGGGCGATGAGCTCCTTGCCAGTCCCGGACTCGCCGAGGATGAGCACGTTGGCCCGCGTGGGCGCCGCGCGCTGGACCACCTCGAAGACCTCGCGCAGGGCCGGGCTGTCCCCGACGATGTTGTCGAAGCGGACCCGCTCGCGCACGCGGACGCGCAGGTTCGCCGCCTCCTGCGCCAGGCGCCGCTTCTCGAGCGCCTTCTCGATGACCACCAGCACCGCGCGTTCGTCGAGCGGCTTCACCAGGAAGTTCTCCGCCCCGGCCCGCATCGCCTCCACCGCCATCTCGATGGAGCCGAAGGCGGTCATCACCACGAACGCAGCGTCGATGCCGCTCTCGCGAGCCTCGCGGAGGAGGGTGAGCCCGTCCATCCGGGGCATTCGCACGTCGGCCAGGACCAGGTCCGCCCCGGCATTCCTGAGCACGCTCAGGGCATCGACCCCGTCCCCCGCCTCGGAGACGCCGTACCCCTCCTCGGCAAGGATCGTCCGGAGCGCGCCCCGGGCGTTCGGCTCGTCGTCCACCACCAGGATGCGCGCAGACGCCATGTGTGGGTGCGGAGCTTAGCAAGAGCCAGGCCGCCGGGTGGTTCCCACTTCGCCCGGAATCCGGACTATCTGTCCGCTGAAGATGAATCCCTTCGGCGTCTTTCACGAGCTGCAGGACTACGTCGGCTTCGGCCCGGCGGACCAGGCCATCCTCCGGGCGCTCCACCCTGGACTGGCCCCGGATTTCCCCGAGGTCTCGGAGCTCTTCTATGCCCGGATCCTCGAGTACCCCCCCGCGCGGGCGGTCCTCGAGCGGGGCGAGAGCTCGGTGGGCCATCTCAGGCATTCACTGGTGGCGTGGATGGAGGGGCTGTTCCAGGGCCCGTGGGACGAGAACTACGTGGAGCGACGGGCGCGGATTGGCCGGGTGCACGTCCGGATCGGCCTGCCCCAGCACTACATGTTCGGAGCGATGAACCTGCTCCGCCGCGAGCTCTCGGCCCGCGTCTCGAGACTCCTGGCCCCGGAGTCGCCCGAGCACTTCGTGGCCCAGAACGCGCTGTCGCGAATGCTGGATCTGGAGCTGGCGATCATGCTCCAGACCTACCGCGAGGACCTGGAGGCGCAGAAGGCGCGCACCGAGCGGATGGCCACCTTCGGGCAGGTCGTGGCCAGCATCGGCCACGACCTACGCAATCCGCTGGGGGTCGCCGAGTCGTCGGTGTTCCTGCTGGAGAAGCGTGTGGGGACCGACCCCGGCGCGAAGAAGCACCTTCAGCGCATCGCCGAGCAGATCGCGGTGGCCAACGGCATCGTCACCTCCCTCCTCGACCTGGTCCGGGACCGGCCGATGGACCCCCTGCCGCTGGCGCTCTCGGAGGTGGTGGCCCGGGCGGTCGATCTGGTGCAGCGGCGGGAGGGCGTCAAGGTGGACGTCCGGTCCCTCGCCGGCCTGCGAGTGCTGGGCGACGCTGCCCAGCTCCGGCAGGCGTTCGTCAACCTGGTGCAGAACGCGGTGGAGGCCTGCGGAGAGACGGGATCGGTGACCGTCGAGGCCCGGATGGTGGACGGGAAGGTGGAGATCTCGGTGGAGGACACCGGGCACGGCCTGGACGCCTCGGTCAAGGCCCGCCTCTTCGAGCCGCTCATCACCACGAAGTCCAAGGGGGTGGGGCTGGGCCTGGCGCTGGTGAAACGCATCGCCGAGCGCCACGGGGGGACCATCGGTCATGTCACGCCGCCCACGCAGGGGGCGCGCTTCATCCTCACCCTCCCGGGGGCGCCTTCATGACGAGCCGGGGATTGCGACGCTACCTGGTCGTGGACGACAACCAGCCGCTGGCCGAGAACCTGGCGGAGATCCTCGAGACCAGCGGGGCCGAGGTGGACGTCGAGCTGGATGCGGTGGCGGCGCTCCGCCGGCTCCAGGCGCGCCGCTACACCGCGCTGGTCACCGACATGCGGATGCCCGGCCTCGGCGGCGCCGAGCTGCTGGCCGCGGCCCGCCAGGCCGACCCCGCCCTTCCGGCGCTGGTGGTGACCGCCTTCATCGGTGACGCGGACCTCGCCCGGGTGGAACGGATGGGAGTGCTGGCGACGCTGCCCAAGCCGGTCCCGGTGGAGATCCTGCTGCAGCGGCTGGAGCACGCCCGGCGCGGCGCGGTGGTCTGGGTGGTGTGCGGCGCCTCCGGCCGGGTGAACCGGGTGATGGAGTTCGTGCGGGACCGCGGCTGCACTCCCTTGCCCTTCACCCCGGCCGACGCCCCGCCTCCGGGGCCCACACCGCTCCTGGCCGTGCTGGCCGACACCGCCGAGGACGAGGCCGCAGCCTGGGCCCGGGCGCACCCCGGCGTGCACCTGATCTGGCTTCTGGCCTCGCTGGAGGCGCTGGCCACGGCGCTGGACGCCGAGCTGGAGAAGTTCGAGGAGGGTGGGTGAGCCAAGGACGCATCCTCCTCGTCGACGACAGCGTCGACCTGGTCGACAACCTGGGCGAGATCCTCGAGGACGAGGGCTACAAGGTCCTCCGCGCCACCAGCTGCGCCACCGCCCGGGCCCGCGCCGCCGAGGGATTCGACGTGGCGCTGGTGGACCTGCGGCTGCCGGACGGCGACGGCACGGAGCTCGCTGCCGAGCTGCACCAGGCATCTCCCGGCGCCGAGGTGGTGCTCCTCACCGGCTTCGCCAGCGTGGAGTCGGCGGCGGCGGCCATCCGCGCGGGCGCCTGCGCCTACCTGGTGAAGCCCTGCGCCGTGCCCGAGCTGCTGCTCACCGTGGGTCAGGCGCTCCGGCAAGTGAGGCTCCAGGCCGAGCGCGAGGAGCTGGCCCGCCGGGCCCAGCTGGCGGAGAAGCTGGCCGCGGTGGGTCGGCTGACCGCGGGCCTGTCGCACGAGATCCGGAACCCACTGAACGCGGCGGCGCTGCAGCTCTCGGTGCTCGAGCGGCGCGTCCGCAAGCTGCCCGAGGACGGCCAGGCGGCGCTGCTCGAGCCGCTGGTGCTGGTGCGAGACGAGATCCGCCGCCTCGACCAGACGCTCCAGGACTTCCTCCTCTTCTCCCGGCCGCGCGAGCTGGTGCGCAGGCCGGTGCCACTCGAGGCGTTGCTCAGGAAGGTGGCGGATCTGCTGTCGGGGGACGCCGAGGCTCGCCTGGTGCAGCTGGTGGTGGTGGAGGTGGTGCCCGGGACTCCGGCTGCCGCCGCGGACGAGGACGTTCTCCGGCAGGTCCTTCTCAACCTGATCCTCAATGCCCTGGACGTGAGCCCCCGAGGCGGGCAGGTCCAGCTCCAGGGGCGAGCCGTGGAGGACGGGGTGGAGCTGGTGGTCGCGGACGAGGGACCCGGGATTCCACCCGAGGTGCGCGACCGGCTGTTCGAGCCCTTCTTCACCACCAAGCCCAACGGGACAGGGCTCGGGCTCGCCATCGTGCACAGCCTGGTGGATCAGCACGGTGGCCGGGTGTGGGCTGACCGGGGGGAAACCGGCGGCGCGGCCTTCCACATCCGCCTTCCCCGGGCCTGATCGCGCCGGAGGACCCCGCCCTGCCGCAACCCTTGCGCCCCTCGGGACGGGCTGCCGCAGACCCTGCAGGGAACGGGGCCGGTGCCGGCCGGATCAGGGTGAAGCCGCCGTCGGCGCGACCATTGCTGATGAAGTTCATCGCGATGGGGTTGACACCGGCGGAGACGAGGGCGAGGGCGCGCCTCCTGATGAGGCGAGCGGTGCTGTCCCACGCGGGGCGGGACCGGAGCGAGGACCCCGAAGCGGAGCTGAACCGCATCGAGGCGGCCCTCCGGCGCATCGACGAGGGTCGCTACGGGGTGTGTGACGAGTGCGGCGAGCCGATCGGAGCCCAGGTTCTCCTGGCGAATCCGGCTTCCCCTGTCTGCTCGGGCTGCGCGGCCAAGGAGCGCCACACCTCCGCCTGACGCGCCGCCGATCGCCGAAGACTCGGCGTCATGACGCAGCGCGCACCTCGCTCGCCTGGGTGCCGTCGGGCGCGCCCCGTGCAAGATTCCCTTCGGGAAGGAGCGCGCCATGTACAAGCACATCTTGATCCCGACCGATGGCTCCGATCTCTCCGACCGGGCGGTGGGAGAGGCGATCGCCTTCGCCAGGTCCCTCGGCGCCCGCATCACCGCGCTCACCGTGTCGCCGCCCTTCCACCTCTCGGGCTACGACCCGTTCCTGGTGACGGTGACCCCCACCCAGTACGAGCGCGCGCACGAGAGCCGCGCCCGGGAGGTGCTGGGGGACGCGCGGGCGAAGGCCACCGCCGCCGGCGTGCCCTGCGAGGTGGTGTCGATGGTGAACGACGCGCCCTGGCAGGCGATCATCGAGACCGCGCAGCGCCAGGGTTGCGACCTGGTGTTCATGGCGTCGCACGGGCGCCGCGGCGTGGCGGGGATGCTCCTCGGCAGCGAGACCCAGCGGGTCCTCACCCACTGCAAGGTGCCGGTGCTGGTCTACCGCTGAGCGCCAGTGCTCCGACCGGGCGGAGCACTCGACTAGACGATCGCGCGCACCACGCCGCCGTCCACCCGGAGCGCGGCGCCGTTCACCGCCGAGGCCGGACCGCTGGCGACGAAGACGGTGAAGGCCGCCACCTCCTCCGGCGTCGCGAAGCGCTGGAGCAGGGAGGTGGGCCGGGCGGTGGAGAAGAACTCGCGCTCCACCTGCGCCGGGGGGACGCCCTGCTGGGCGGCGAGGCCCTCGACGAAGGTGGCCACTCCCTCGCTCCGCGTGGGCCCGGCGAGGATGGCGTTCACCGTGACCCCGGTGCCGCGGGTGGTTTCCGCCAGGCCGCGGGCGACGGCGAGCTGGGCGGTCTTGGTCGTGCCGTAGTGGATCATCTCCACCGGGATCTGCAGCGCGCTCTCGCTGGAGATGAAGAGGATGCGCCCCCAGTTCCGGGCCTTCATGCCCGGGAGGTAGGCGCGCGCGAGCCGCACGCCGCTGAGCACGTTCAGCTCGAAGAACCGCATCCACTCGGCGTCGGGAATCTCCTCGAACGGGACCGCGGCGAAGATGCCGAGGTTGTTCACCAGGACGTCCACCTCCGGAAACTCGCGGACCAGCCGGGCGCATCCCTCGGCGGTGCCCAGATCGGCGGCGATGCCGCGCACCCGCGCACGAGGGTGCCGTTCCCGGACCTGCTCCACCGCCGACCGGACGCGCGCCTCGGTGCGCCCGTTGAGCACGACCTCCGCGCCCTCCGCGGCCAGGCCGGCCGCGATGGCCCAGCCGATGCCCGCCGTGGAGCCGCTCACCATCGCCCGCTTTCCATCGAGCTCGAGATTCATGCCGCCGACCTATCAGCGGCGCGCCTCGGCGTCGAACGCGGCGGCGAAGCCGGCGTAGTCCTCTCCGAGCGCTCGCTGGAAGGCGACCGGGAAGGGTGAACCCCTGGACATCTCGGCCAGGACCGACCGCACTCCGTGAACGCCGTGCAGCTTCATCAGCCGCTCCGCCGCGTGGCGTGATTCGAGATAGGCAAACCACGCGCCCTTCCGATTCAGCCCCTGGAAGCTGCCCTCCAGCCTCTGGAGCGGGAAGGCGTGGGCGTCCGAGCCGCAGAGGACCTCTGGTCCCCGGACCCCCTCGGCCACCTCGGCGAATCCCTCGTTGAGCCAGGTGGGCGCTCTGCCTCCACCCGCGGCGCGGTGAAACAGCGCGTGCGCGTACTCGTGGAAGAGCGTGGCCTGAAAGGAGGACGAGTGCAGGTCCGCTCCGGCCGACGGAAGCCGGATCTTCCCGTCATACACGGCGGCGGACCACGAGGCGTGCCCCTCCTTCTCGAAGGAGCGTTCGGGATAGAGGACCACCGGGATGGGCCCATCCGGGTAGATCTCGAACAGCGCGCCCACCCTCCGGTACGCCGTCTCGAGGACCTCGAGGGTGGCACGGGCCGCGGGGACGTCCGCCCGCCCGTCGAAGGCCGCTACGAAATGCTCCGAGGCCACCCGCTCCAGCCCGCCCAGGCGCTCGGCCTCGGCACGGCCACGCTCCAGCCGCCGGGTCAGCGCGAAGTCGCCGGGGTTGAGCCGCAGCCCGCGCTCCCAGGTGTCGACGGCGCCGGCGAGGTCGTTGTCCTGGAACTCGTATTCGCCGAGCGCGAGGTATGCCTCGGCCGTCCGATCCTCGA
>RPRB01000024.1 GCA_003818285.1 Myxococcaceae bacterium | reverse complement strand
TGGGACTGCCCACCGTCGTGTACGGCCCGCCGGACACGGTCGAGCGCTTCACGTTGTAGCTCGTCGCTCCCGAGGAAGCGGTCCAGCTCAGCGACACCTGGGTGTTGCCCGGCGTCGCGGTGAGACCCGTGGGCGGCTGTGGCGTGGCTGCTTGCGGCGTCGCACTGGCCTGGCTCGAGTTGGCGCTGGCACCGCCCGCGACCGGCCCCCCGGTGTAGGTCGCCGAGACGACGTAGTGGTAGGTCGTGCCGTTGGTCAGGCCGGTGTCGACGAAGCTCGTGCCCGCCGAGCACCCCACCGTCGCGTACGGACCGCCGCTCACGGTCGAGCGTTTCACCTGGTAGCCGGACGCCCCGACCGAGGCCACCCACGACAGCGACACCTGCCCGCTCCCGGGCGCCGCGCTCAGGCTCGTCGGGGGCGCGAGGGTGACCATCAGGGTCGTCGAACCCGTGTGGGTCAGGGTTCCGCTGGTCCCGGTGACCGTGAGGGACAGCGCATAGGGCACGGCAGAGGCCGTGGTGTTCATCGTCAGCGTGGACGAGCCCGAACCGGTGATGGTGGAGGGGCTGAATCCCCCACTGGTCACGCCGCTCGGGAACGGGGCCTCGCTGGCCACGGTCAGGCTCACCGGGCCGGTGAACCCGGAGACCGGAGTGACCGAGACGGTGAACGTCGTCGACTGACCCGGATTGACCAACCTGCCTGAGGGGCTGACCGAGATGTGGAAGTCCGGCGTCGCGGGCGTCACGGTGACGATCCGCGTCGGTGGGCTCGGATCCGAGTTCCCGACCGCGTCCACCACCGTCAGCGAGGTGGTGTACCTGCCCGGGGTGTTGAAGGTGACGTTGCCCGGGGTCTGCGCCGTGGAGGTGGCCGGCGAGCCGCCGGGAAAGACCCAGGAGTACTTCGCGGCCGCGGTCGCGGTGCCGAACGAGACGGACGAACCCGCCGGGATGGTCACGTCGGTGGCGGGCGAGGCGATGGCACCGAGCGGCGGAGAGGTGCCGTACGTCGTCAGCTTGATGAACTGTGCCTTGGAGGGCACGCCGGCGCTGTCGATGAGGAACAGCATGTAGTACCCCGGAGGGGCGACCCCCCCGCCCGGGGGCGAGGTGAGGTTCAGCGTCCCCGAGCCGCTGCAGGGAGGCTGAGGCGACGGACCACACAGCCCGATGAGCCGTTGCTCCATGTCGAAGGCGTGGGTCACCGAGCCGGGCTTGACCAGGGCCGCGGAGCTGATGGGCGAGCTGGCGGTGTAGGTGACCGAGAACTGCGCGCCATAGCCGATCGTTCCTGACGCCGGGTTGATGCCGGTGATGTTCGGTCGACCGGTGGTGATCAGTCGGTCGCTCGAATCGAAGAGGTACGCCGGGGTGTAGATCTCGATGGCCGCCAGGTAGGTGCCCCGGTTGGCCGGGTTGCTGCCGATGCTCATCACTCGCGCGTCGGGCAAGAGCAGCGACGCCGAGTGGTACAGCCGCGAGTACGAGGCGACACCGGCCGAGCTGAAGGTGTTGGAGGTCGGATCGTAGAGGTCCGCCGCCTTCCCCGGCCCGTCGGGGGCCTCGTTGTTCACCGACCCACCATGGGCGAGCACCTTGCCGTTCGGCAGGATGACCGCGTCCAGCTGGATCCGCCCGGTGGACATGTTGGGCCCTGGTGTCCACACGGGTGAGGCGACGGAGAGGTCGATGATCTCGGTCGTGCTCGTGGCGGGGTTGCCACCTCCGAAGTTCATCACCCTGGGTGTGTACGCGGGAGGGAGGAGCGGCAGGATGACGCTGGTCCCGTAAGAGCGGTTCCGGGTGATGGCGGTGGAGGCCGTCCAGGTCCTCGGCACCGGATCGAAGATCCAGGCAGTCGAGTTGGTGCCGCCACTGCCCTGGCCCGAGTAGAAGACCCTGCCGTTGGGAAGGACCGACAGCCGCGGATACAGCGGTGGAGTGAACGGTGCCGCGACCGGGCTGAGCCAGCCGGGGCCCGCGTTCTGAAGATCGTAGATCTCGACCGTGTTGCTGGTTCCGCCGGTCTGGCGGAGACCGGAGAAGGCCATCACCCGCCCATCGGCCAGCGTGGTCGCCGTGGCGTACCAGCGCCCGTCCACCATGTTCTGCGACTGCACCCACTGGTTCGTCACCGGGTCGAAGAACGAGGCGCGGCTCTCTCCGGTGAACGAGTAGTCGCTGGTCCCGCCCACCACCAGCGCGCGGCCATCGGGCAAGGCCGCCGTGCCGCTGCAAAACACGTCGTAGGTGAGCTCCTCGACCACGATGCTGCTCTGGGTCGGCCCGGTAGGGTCCCAGAGCGCGGCGCGGTAACTCTCCGAGCCCTCCGAGTTGTTTCTCGCGTCGTTCTCCGAGCCAGCGACGATCAGCACCTGCCCCGAGCGGAGGAGCGTGGCGGAGATCGGGTTGATCGGCATCTGGTACGGGAGCGTCACCCACTCGCCGGTCAGATGGGGAACGGTGACGGCGCAGGTCTGCGCGTGCGCAACTCCCGGGAAGCCAGCGCCTGCTGCGAGCGCGAGCGCTGCGACGATGAGGCGGGATCGCATCGTCTCCTCCTTCCGGGGAGGCCGGACTGTGGTCGAGAGGGCGCGGAGAGTACACCCGGTCGCACCTGGCGGAACGCGGGTGCCGAACGACCCGCTCTCGCCCTCTTGCGGGGCAAGACCGACTGACGCGGCGCATCGCATGCGGTGCGTCGCCGTCGAGCAGCAGGTGTCGAACCCCGTCGGTCTCCGGAGGAACGGGGCCTAGTCGCCGGTGAGCTTCACCGTCGCCAACGCGGACGCGCTCTTCCGGGAGGGCCCTTCGGACAGCGCCTTCCAGCGGACGGCCGGCGCGTCACCGGGCCGGCGATGGGCTTCTGAACGTCACGAGCCCTTCCGGGGCCGCTCCCGGGCGACCCCCACCGTCAGCCAGGCGTGGAGGTCGAGCGTCACCGGGCCCGTCCCGAGCTTCCCGGCAAGCGTGGAACCCACCTTGTCCGCGATGGGAGCCCACGCTTCCTCCCCGAGCCGCTGGCGGGCCAGCACGGCCGGCACGAGCGTGCGCTGCATGGATTCCCACAGCGCGGCCGCCGACGGGAACGGGACCTGAGTCGAGGCCGGGTGGACCCTCACCTCGTCGAAGGCCTGCCCCATCTCCGCGCGACACGCCTCCTCGGTGACGAGTGGCGGGGGCTGGCTCGGCGGACCGCCGTCCGGCGGGAGCGCCTGCTGGAGGGCACCGAAGAGCGCGCTCACCGCCGGTGACCGCTCCATCGGTTGCCAGCTCGAGATCACCGCCCGCGCTCCGGGCCGGAGGATCCTCCGGAGCTCGGCGAGACCGCGTGCCCGATCCGGGAAGAACATGAGACCGAAGAGGGAGAAGGCGGCCTCGTGGGTACCATCGGGGTACGGGAGAGCCTGCCCATCGCCGACGCACGCATGGATGCCGCTCACGCCGCGCTCGCGCGCCCTCTGCTCCAGGAGCGCGATCATCTGCGGGGAGAAGTCGATCGCGTCCACGGCGAATCCTGCGCTCGCGGCGAGGAGCGCGAGCGTGCCCGGACCGCAGGCCACGTCCGCCAGCCGAGCGCCCGCCGGCGGAGCTGCGAGGCGCAGCGCCTCCTCGGTGAAGCTCCGGAGGGTGGGCACGGTTTCGGCCTCGTAGGCGGAGGCCACGAGGTTCCACGTCGTCGGGGTGGCGGACGGGCTGATCTCGGGCATGGTCGGCTCCCTCGACCGGATCTACGCACGAGCTGCACGCCTCGACGAACTCTCAGGGGCGCGACTCGGCGGAGAGGTCAGCCCGCCGACGCCTCCGGGGGCCCTGGCTCATGAGGGCGCGGACGCGTCCTGGCGCACGGGCGGCACGCCGGGCGTGTGCCCGCGCTGGGCTGTCGCTCACATCTTCTGCTGCTTCGCCGGCTCGAGGCTCTTCGGGGCGGGTTCCTCCGCACCGCCTCCGACGAGACCGTGCCGCCGGAGCGCGGCCGGGAGCCGCTCGGGCAACACCGAGCTCACCTTCTTGCCCGCCTCGCCCATGAGCTCCGGCAGCTTGGAGGCGAGCTTCCGTCCCAGCGGCGTCCGGTAGAAGGCCACGAGCTCCTTCAGCTCCGCGGTGGTGAAGCGCTGGGCGTAGAGCTCCGCGGTCCACTGCCTCATCTCGGCGTAGGGGACCACCTCCAGGAGAGCGGCCATCATGCGCTTCCGGACGTCCGGCGGAAGCGGCTTGCCGTTCGCCCGGGCCTGCGCCTCCAGCGGAGGGAGCATCTGGTCCATCATCTGCTGCAGCCCGCTGCGGTAGGACGGCTCCGGCTGCACGAGCTCGACCAGCTGGAGCGCCACCGCGCGCTGCTCCGCGAGCTCCGGATGGCTCGCGGCGGGATCGGCGCCGAGCAACAGGACGAGAACGAGGGCTGGGCTCATGCCCTGGAACAGAGCACGATCCTGACCGGGCACGGCATCCGCGGACTCAGCGCGGGGGCGGGTCTGGCCGCATGTAGGTGAGGACGTGGTGCGTCAGGAGGTTGCCTCGCACGTCCGTGACCGACGCCTCGCCGTAGAGGATGCGCCGGCCGGCGCGGAGGATGCGCGCCTCGGAGCGGAGGTCCCCCAGCGTCGCCGGCCGCAGGAACGACGAGCTCATCTGGAGCGTCATCGCCGAGGGGTCCTCGCCCATCACCGTCATTCCGGCGATCCAGAACGAGACGTCGGCGAGGGTCATCGCGCAGCCGCCCTGGAGCACGCCGCCCGGGCGCTCGAACCCCGGCTGGAACGGGAGCAGGAGGCTGGCGGACCCCGGCCCGACCTCCTCTACCCGGTACCCCCACCACCGCCCGAAGGGGCTCTCGTCGATCATCCGCTGCGCGACGTCGACGGTGATCAGCGCCTCTCCGAGCATCGTCTCGTTCCTACTTCGCAGGCGTGGGTGCGGCCGGGGTCGCGGCAGGCTTCTCCGCGGCGGCGGGTGCGGGCGAACTGTTTTCGTTCCAGATGTCCCGGTGCAGCAGCCAGGTGCCCCCGACCTTCTTCCACAGCACCAGCGCCTTGCCCTCCGGACCCTTCCCCGAGGCGTCCTCGAGCTTCCAGCTGCTCACCTCGAGCGCCAGGTTGCCCATCGCGTGGACCTCGCGGGTCTTGAAGGTGATCTTCTTGAATTGCGAGACCAGGCTCGCAAAGGCCTTCTCGATCCCCTCGCGCCCCTTCACGGGAGGCGAGCCGGGAGGAAGGATCTCCCCATCGGTGGTATAGAGCTTCGCGACAGCGGCCGCGTCGCCCTTCGCCAGGGCCTCCGACCACTTCTTGAGCCCCGCCTCGATTCCTGCCTTGGCTCCCCCATCGGAAGCCCAGGCTGCGAGCGGAACGGCGCAGACCAGCATCAGCATGGTACGGCGCATCGGGTCCTCCTCCGTTGAACGATTGAACGACGGTCGCCAGTCAACCACAGTCCCCTGTTTGCATGCCCCGCCGCCTCCCCCTGTTCGCCACCGCCGCCCGCGGGACCGAGGAGCTCCTCGCCGAGGAGCTCGCCGAGCTGGGCGCGGTGCGGGTCCGGGCCGACCGTGGCGGCGTCCGGTTCCTCGCCAATCTCCACGAGGCGCTGCGCATCGCCCTTTGGTCGCGCATCGCCATGCGCCTGCTCTGGCCATTGGCCGAGGCCGAGGCTCACGGCGCGCAGGGACTCTATGACGCAGCCCACGCAGTTCCGTGGGAGGAGCATCTCGATCCGGGCGCGACGTTCGCGGTGGAGGCCACGCTGCGCGATTCGGAGCACACCCACTCGGGCTTCGTCGCCCTCAAGATCAAGGACGCGCTGGTGGACCGGCTCCGCGAGCGTCGTGGGGAGCGGCCGGACGTCGACACCCGCCGGCCCGACGTGAGCATCGTTGCGCACCTCGCGGGGACCCGGCTGTCGCTGTCGCTCGACGTCGCCGGCGCGCCGCTCAACCAGCGCGGCTACCGCGTGCGCCCCACCGTGGCGCCTCTCAAGGAGACGCTCGCCGCCGCCATCCTCCATGCCGTCCGCTACAGCGGAGACGAGCCGCTGGTGGACCCGATGTGCGGCTCGGGGACGCTGGTGATCGAGGCGGGGCTCATCGCGGTGCGCCGCGCCCCGAACCTCCATCGCCGCTTCGGCATCGAGCGCTGGCCCTCGCTCGGTCCCGAGGCCCGGGCCATCCTCGAGCGGCTCCGCGCCGAGGCGCGCGCGAACGAGCGGCGCGCACCCTTCCCCATCCGCGGCTTCGACCGGAGCACGGAGGCGGTGGAAGCCGCCCGGGCCAACGTTCGCGCCGCGCGGCTGGAGAGGGAGGTCACTCTCACGACCGCCGACGCGACCCGCCCGCTTCCGCTCGGCGAGGTCGACCACGGGCTCCTGGTGACTAATCCGCCCTACGGCGACCGGCTCACGCAGGGAGGGCAGAAGGGGATGAAGACCTTCTACTTCCAGCTCGGGGAGCGGCTCGGCGGACTCGCCGGGTTCCGGATGGCGATCCTCTCCGGGAACCCAGCCTTCGAGGCGGCGTTCCACCACCGCCCGCTCCGACGACGTCCTCTCTGGAACGGCCCCATCGAGTGCACGCTCCTCGAGTACGCCCCCCGCGCCGGGCGGACGCCCGGAGATGCGCCGCCGCACCACGGTCGATCCGGCTCGGCCGCGCCCCGCCTGTCAGACCCGGGGCTCGCCCCGACGGAGAAGCCGGCCGATGTTTCCCCGGTGCGTCCAGAGCATCGCCGCGAAGAGCACCGAGACCAGCCCCGCCGAAGCGACGGAAGTCCCGGGGACGAGCCAGGCGACCGCGACCGCGACGAGCCCGGCGAGCAGTGAGCCGACCGAGCTGATGCGCCAGAGGGCGAGAACCACCCCGTAGGTCAGGGCACCGGCGAGCGCGGCCCGGGGCGCGAGCACCGCCAGGACGCCGAGCGCGGTGGCCACCCCCTTCCCGCCCCGGAACCCGAGCCAGGGCGGGGCCACGTGCCCGGCGAACGCGGCCAGGCCCACCGCGGCCGGAACCACCGGCCCGGGCTCGACGGCCCTCGCCAGGAGCACCGGGAGCGCACCCTTGAGCGCGTCCAGCACCAGCACCAGGACGCCGAGCGGCTTGCCCGCGACCCGCGCGACGTTGGTGGCGCCGATGTTGCCGCTCCCCCGTTCGCGGACGTCCACTCCCTGGGTGGCGCGCACCAGGAGCAAGCCGAAGGGAATGCTCCCGGAGAGGTAGCCGAGCAGGACCAGGCCGGCGGCGATCATCGCCAGCCGAGGCGGGTCTGCACGATGACGAAGGCGTAGTTCGCCAGCAACGCCGCCACCACCGTGGCGCGGCCGGCCCGCGCCTCGCCCGGGGAGAGCCTGGGGACCGGGAGCGGCAACCGGAAGACCCACTGGAGGAGCCCGAGCACCGCGGCCGCGGCCAGGAGGCACCCCACCAGCGCCCCGAGCGGATTCGACTCGAAGGCGAACCCGAGCCGCAGATGCGCGAGGCCCTCCGCGGCGCGGGTGAGACCGCATCCGGGGCAAGGCCAGCCGGTGTGCTCGCGGAGAGCGCAGCGCCAGAAGGGCAGCTGGGCCACGGGGACGAAGCGAGCCACCAGCAGCCCCATCACGCCCGCTAGCCCGAGCGCGTGGAGGAGCGTGAAGCGTCGCTCGCGTGGCGTGCAGTCCAGGGTCATCGTCGTCCTAGAGCGACTGCGTTCCTCCGCCCATCCCGCTGACCAGCCCGGCGAGGCCGGCGATGACCACCGAGGCCAGCAGCCCGCAGCAGCAGATGAGGAGAAGGATCGGGAGCAGCACGATGCCGGCCGCCTTGCCCATGCTGGTCTGCTGGAGGCTGGCGATGCCGAAGATGGACAGCACCACCGTGTAGATGCTGGCCACGATGCCGAAGCAGGGCACGATTCCGAAGAGGTTGGGACCGGCGGCGTAGCACATCGCGCGGACCGTGGCCCCGTAGCCGTTGCTCGCGGCTCCGAAGAGCATCGCCACCAGGTGGATGATCCCCGCGCCGGCCAGGAGCACCAGCGGGTAGATCAGGAGCGAGGCCAGGAGCCAGCCGATGCCCACCCCGCCCGACAGGGCGCGCATCGCGTTCTCCATCTGAGGGTCGGCGTCGAAGCTGCTCGGAAAGCTGGGACGGAACAGCCCCAGGCCGACGAACGGCAGCCCGACTGCCACGGTGATCCCGTGGATGATCCACGCGTAGTACAGCGCCTCGGTCCAGGGCACGTCCGGACGGACCGTGGGGAAGAACGCCTGGGGCGAGAAGACGCTGCGCTTCCAGGTCTCGAAGAAGCCCTGGAAGACCCCCAGCTCCTTGCGGCGCTCCCAGGGCGTGAGCTCGCGCCCGCCGGGGTACCCGCCGGCGCCGCCCGGCGGAGGTTCCCCGGTGAAGCGGCCCGCGCCGAATCCGCCGCCGGCCCCACCGCCGGCCCCCCCGGGAGGCTGGCCCCACGGGTCCTGGCCGGGGGGCCGGGCCGCCGGCTCCGGGACGTCCACCTGCTGCCCGCAGTTGGGACAGAACTGGATCCCACTCCGGTCGGTGGTGAAGACGGTGGAACACCGCGGACAGCGAGCCTCCATCGAGCCCCTCCCGTGCCTTGGAGGGGCGGAGCCTAGGCTCCCGAGCCCGGGGCCCACAACGCTCGACGGCCGCGGCGGCGGGATTCGCGCTTCGCGGCCGTCTGCAAGCCCCGGCGTTGTAGCCGCTGCCGATGGGATCCCCGCGTCGGGGTTCGAGAACGCCTCGCCGTCGTGCACGCGCTTGCGAGTGGCGCCACACCATCGCAGAGTACGGCCGCTCTGACGCGCGCCTACAGCATCCAGGCCGTGCAGCACGCGGCGAACCGGGCCGTGGCGCTCGTCCGCGGCTTCCTCCTCGAGGAAGCCCCCGGCTCGCAGGTCCACGACGTCCAGGAGGATCCGCGCTTCCGCCACCGAGGTGTGGATCTGCTCTGGGAGCGCGCCGGCCTCGACCTGCTCGGGGTGGAGGTCAAGGGAGACCGCCAGGCGGCCCGGCGCGGGACGTACTTCCTCGAGCTGGTCTCCAACATGGAGAAGGAGACGCCGGGCTGCTTCCTCTACAGCGCCGCCGATCTCCTGGCCTACGTGTTCCTCGACCGGCGGGAGCTGCACCTCCTGCCTCTGCCCGCGGTCAGGGAGTGGTTCGTCGCCCGTGCTTCCGAGTTTCCGCTCCGGCGGGCCCAGACGCGGGTCGGGCCCGGGCGGTACACGACCGTCGGCGCGGCGGTTCCCGCCGCTCGGGTCCTCCGGGAGGTCGGCGGCGCGCGGCGGGTGGAGCTGGGCTCGCCCCGTCCGGGCAACCCCCGACTGGCCCGCTGAGCGCTCCCCTCGACCCCGGCGCCAGTGGTAGCGTGCCCTGGAGGGGAGCCCCCGGCCCGGAGTCCGTCCGATGCGTCTCTCTGCCCTTCCCCTGCTCCTGCTGGCGGCCTGCGCGTCCGAGGAGCTCCCCGGGGTGCTCGAGGTTCCGCTGGCCTGCTACGAGCCGCAGGATGGGGGGGCATTCTCGGGCGGTCTGACCGTGCCCGTCCCTGGCTGTGCCCTCTCCGGTCAGCCCACCGGCGTTCTGGACCTCGGGGAGCTCGGATGGAACCGCGGAGGGGGTGTTCTCGTCGTCCCGCCCGCAGCGGCTGCCGGAACGCCGCTCCCGGCGGTCATCGTGTTCCACGGCGCCGGCAGCTCGGGCGAGCTCGTCCGCCAGAACCTCGGGATCGAAGCCGCCGCCGACGGCGGTGCCATCTTCATCTACCCCAGCGCGGTGCGTGGGACCTGGCCCGTGGGACGAAATGCCGGCGACGGTCCCGACGCCCTCGTCGGGCGAGTTGCCCAGAACTACTGCATCGACCCCGAACGGATCTTCGTGGCCGGGCACAGCGCCGGCGCCGTCTACGCACTGTACCTCGGCTGCAACGTCCCGAACGCCTTCGGCGGCATGGCGGCGGTGGCGGGGACTGAGAACCGGTTCGACTTCCGGTGCTGCAAGGGTTCCATTTCCGCGATCTTCATCCACGGGACCGAGGACCAGGCCATCAACATCGTCGAGGGCCGCAGCGCCCGAGACCGGACGCTCCACCGGGACGGGTGCGCCTCCACCTCGGTTGCGAACGGACCGAACTGCGTCTCCTACGACTGTCCGGCACAGTGGTCGGTCGACGCGTGCGAGTGGCCCGGTGGACACGAGGCGCCGAGCTGGGCCGGCGAGGAGATCTGGCGATTCTTCTCCCACTCGCCCTGAGTCCGCCCCGGGCTCAGGCCGCGGGCCGGGGCGCCGTGTGCCCGTCCACCCGCGGCCACTCGGTCGGAGTCCGGCGCCCATCGGGCACCCGCGCCTGGAGGGAGGGCGCGCAACCCTGTCCGGCGAACGCACGCTTCCAGGCGGCGAAGGTTCCTCCCGCGGCCCAGGCCTCCATCGCGGCGAGTCCCGCCTCCGGGCCGCACTGGGCCAGCATGTACTCCACCCAGGCCCATCGGGCGGAGGTGGGCCGCACCTCGGCCCGACCCTTCAGCCCTCGCCGGAGCCGGTCCAGCCGATGGTCGATCTCCCGGATGCCGGCGAAGGGCGCTCCATCCAGCGGGGTGTGACGCTTGGCGACGAAGGGCGCCACCCCGATCGCCACCGGCAGGTGCCCGGCCAGCTCGCGCGTGAAGCGGACCATCTCGTCGATGTCGCCGTCCGTCTCCAGGGGGAGCCCCACCATCGAGTAGACCTTGAGCCGCTCCATGCCCGCGGCGGCCGCGTACCGCGCAGCGCGGAGAAGCTGCTCCTCGGAGTGCTTCCGGTCCACCAGGTCGCGGAGGCGCTGGCTCGCTCCGTCCGAGGCCACGGTGAGCACGCGTGCCCCGCCGCGCCGGAGCGTGTCGACGAGCTCCGGGGTGAGCCGGTCCGCGCGGAGCGAAGAGACCCCCACCTCGCGTCCCGAGTCGACCAGCGCCCGCAAGAGCTCGACGATGCGGGGATGGTCGGTGACCGCCGCCCCCACCAGGCCCACCCGGCGGGCGTGGGCCGGGACCAGCTCCAGCACCCGCTCCGGAGGCACGGTCCGCATTCCCCCGTTGGTGGTGCGGCGCATCACGCAGTAGTGGCACCCACGGCTGCAGCCCCGCTCCGGCTCGATGAGGAACATCGAGGACAGCTCGGTGTGGGGAGTGACGATCTGCGAGCGCGCCGGAAGCCGCTCGTCGGCCGCCCGGGCGACGAAGAGGCTGGGGCCGCCACGCCCCGGGACCCGGAACCCGGGAATCGCCGCCAGCTGCTCGAGCAGCGCGGCCCGGGAGGGGAACGCCTTCGCCGCGTCCAGGAGACGGTGGACAAGGTCGTCCGCCTCTCCCTGGAGCAGCACGTCCACGAAGGGCTCCAGCGGCTCGGGATTGGAGAAGGTGAGCGGTCCCCCGGCGACGACGAGGGGCCAGCGATCGCCCCGTTCCGAGGCCAGCAGCGGGAGCCCCGCCAGCTGGAGCATGGTGAACACGCCCGGCAGCTCCAGCTCGTAGGCCACGGAGAAGGCCAGGACCGGGAATTCGCCCACGGGTGCACCGGACTCGAGGGTGAACAGCGGCGTCCGGCTGGCACGGAACGCGTCCACGTCGTCGGGCAGGAAGGCCCGCTCGGCCGAGGCCCCGGGGTGGGCGTGCACCTCGCGGTATACGGTCTGGAAGCCGAGCGAGCTCATCCCCACGTGGTACGGGCTGGGGTAGCAGAGCGCGACGCGGAGAGGCGCCACCTTCGCCGGAGTGCCGGTCTCGTCGGCGAGACGGGCGAGGCGCTGCTGGTGGAGGTCGCGAGCGGAAGGCAAGTCCGGAGGTCCAGGGGTGGAAGCCCACGGGACCGTTAACAAAAACCCCGGTGGCCTGGGAAGGCCACCGGGGCTCTGGAGACGCCGAAGCGTCGTGCTTCAGGGATTACTGGGTGAAGCCGCCCAGGCTCGGGTATGCCTGGTTGAGGAAGCAGATCCCGAGTCCGGGAGCCGGATCGTCGCCGTGGAAGAGGTCATTCACGATGACGCCGACGTCCTGGGCCCACGGGTCGAGGTTGCAGCCCTGGTCGAAGTCCGGGTTGATGCCCGACCCCACCGGCTGGGCGAACGGATCGCAGTCGGCGTTCGCGGTGCAGAGGACCGGAGGCCACAGCGCTTGCACCGTGTAGTCGGCGGTGCACCCGCCCCGGGTCACGCTCACGTTGCCCTTGATCTCGGCACCGAGGTACTTGGCCGTGTTGAGCCACACCATACTTGTGATGGCGTAGCTGTCCGCGCCGTTCGACATGTTCATGGAGTCGATGGTGCAGTTGTCCTCGGAGTCGGGATACAGCGAGGTGAAGTACGCCTTCGCGTAGAGCGGGGACGCCGAGTCGGGGGGATCAGGGACCCCCGTGAGTGGGCCCCCGATGTTGGCCGAGTACCCGATGATCAACGTGCCCTGCGCGCCGGCGTAGGGGTCGAAGACCCAGAGGTCTCCGATGTCTGCCGGCGTCCCGGCCGGCGTGTCGCAGCCGGCCTGCGGAGTGCCGGTCCGGGTGAGGTGAACTGCGTAGCCGCCAGTGAAGGAGGAGCCGATCTGGCAGACGGCCGGCACCGCCGACTCACAGCCGGTGAGGGCGGTGACGAGGATTGCGAGCGTGAGGACCGAGACGCGCTTCATGGTCTTTCCCTGGGACATTTCGAGGGTGGCGTTCATTAGAAGGTCACCCGCAGGCTGAACCGGAACTGGCGCACGGCCTGGAAGTTGGTCGGTTGGCCCCAGTTGGCCCGGGTCGGAACGATGATCGGGTTCTGACCGGGGTTGGGAAGGACCACGGAGATCGGGCTTCCGTCGGGGTTGAATCCGGCCTTCGGCAGCGAACCGGTGCCCTGTCCGCAGTTCGCCGGGATGGTCTCACCGGGGGGGCACTGAGCGGCCCACTCGGTCGGGATGCTTCCGTTGGCCGCGCCGATGATCGGACCGACAGCCGACTGGGTGTACCGATCCTCGACAGTGGTCGGCCGCTGGGAGTTGAAGATGTTGAAGGCCTCGACCCCCGCGGTGAGCGTGATGTCCTTGCTGAACCGGTAGTTCAGGTTGATCTTCGCATCGAGCGACGTGACCCAGGGCAACCGCCCGGCGGAACCACGCTGAACGATGAAGGACTGCCGGTCGCCGTAGATGACGTGCGCACCCATGGCGTCGATTGGCGGGCCCGAGTTGGCGTTGAACGTTCCACCGAGGGTGGTGCTGAACACCGGGGTGATCGGGAACTCCTTCGCCGCGAAGATCTTGATCTGGTGCGTGATGTCCGCCGAGAGCGGGCCATCGGCGTTCGCCAGGAGGCTCACCAGGTCGAAGGTGGAGTTGATGTTCGGGTCGAGCTGACCGTCCTGGGGACGGAAGAGGCCGTCCAGGTTTCCGCGCAGCTGCGACCAGGTGTAGCTCACCTGGGCCTGCCACAGGTCGGCGAAGGTCTTGGTGAACTGCACCGTCACCGCGTGGTAGGTGCGCTTGGCCTTGGGGAACGTCGCGCCGATGCCCTCGCCCGGGTTGCCGATGAAGTAGGTGTTTCCATCGGTGGTGGACATGTCCTCCACCCACTGGCCCAGGTTCCGGTAGGTGTAGCTCACGCCGGCGCGGGCGTTTGGAAGCACTTCGTACTCGGCGCCGGCCACGACCTCGTCCACGGAGGGCGACTTGAGGTCGGGATCCACCGCCGACGGGTACGGGGTCCCGGTGTTCGCCCAGAACTGGCTCGGAGACGGGAAGCTCAGGCCGGGGGCGGCATTGGCGTCACACACGGCCCGCCCCTGCGTGTTGGGGTTACACACGTGGATGGCGCCGATCTGTCCTTCCGCGCTGAGCGAGCGGTTGGCGATGTCGAGAGGGACGAACTCGTAGTACTTGCCGTAGTTGGCGAAGATCTTCGACCGGCCCTGCTGGGTCGGGTCGTAGACCAGGCCGATGCGAGGGCTCCACTGATCCTTCAGGGAGATGCGGGTCACACCATCCGCTCCCTGCAAGGTCTGCGCGTCGTAGCGGAGGCCCAGGTTCAGGGTGACCTTGTCCACGATGCTCCAGCTGTCCTGGATGAAGCCGCCGATGATCGAGGACTTGGTCGTCCGCGAGGCGATCGCCTCGTCGATGACGGTGTCCACGTCGCTCTGGAAGCCGTAGCGCCGGAAGTCGAAGACGGCCAAGGTGGGGGCCCCTGGCAAGTTCGCGTTCGAACCGGCCGCCACGCCCAGCGTCCGGTAGGAGGCGCCGCCGTTGTAGCTCGACTGGAACTTGTACTGGCTCCAGTTCCCGTCGACGCCGGCCTTCAGCACGTGGTGCCCGGCGGCGGTGAGCAGGTAGGTCAGGACGCCCTTGGCCTGGACGCTGTCCAGGGTGAGGGAGGGGATGAAGCCCGGGCCACCGCCGTAGAAGAAGGTGGAGGCCGGGCAGCGGTTGTGGTCGGTGGGGGTGGTCCCGAAGCCACAGGCGTCCTTCACCGACTGCGGGACCTGATCATCCAGCAGGGTGATGTTGGTGTTGGCGGTGCGCGAGCGGACCAGCGGGGTTCCCGCGATGGTGCTCAGGTTGTCGATGTCGTAGCCGCTCCCGTCGCCAGGAAGGGACTCGTCCACCTGGTGGTGCCAGCCGGCGCGGATGTCGACCAGCAGCTTCTTGTCCAGGAAGGAGCTGTTGAGCTCGCCGTTGATGTCGAGGGTGTCGAACTTGGTCTTGGACGCGAGGGCGTTGAACGTTCCGGTGGTGTAGAGCGTCTGGCCGAAGGGCGCACGATCGGAGCTCTGGTCGCGGAGCGCGAAGTACGCGCCACCGCCGCCCGAGTTCTGGGTCCCGAAGACCGACACGCTCAGCCGGTGGTCGCTGCTGATGAGGAAGGTGAGCTTGCCGATGTAGTTCCAGCCGTGCTCGTCGGCGAGCCGCCGCTGCGTGGAGTTGTCGATCGGCGTGAACACGGTGCCGGTCCCGGTGGGGCGGTACTGGAACGACCGCGAGTAGATGTACCGCTGCGCGGAGTACTGGGCGCCGACGAAGAACCACAGGCGGTCCTTCAGGATGTAGCCGCCGAGGGTGGCGCCGAAGTCGCCGATGTTTCCGATCTCACGCTTGCCGACGACCGTGGCCGTGGCGCCGGAGACCGTCCCGGGCGCGCCGCTGAAGCTTCCCGGGGCGAAGGTGCCGAAGAGCGAGCCGTGGAACTCGTTGCCGCCGGACTTGGTCACCGCGCTGATCGCGCCGCCGGTGGTCCGTCCATACTCGGGCATGTAGCCGCCGGTGATGACGTTGACCTCGTCCACGAACTCGCTGGTGAGCGTCGTGCCGAGGGTGCCGTAGGCGGGGCTGCCCACCGACAGGCCGTCGATGAGGTACACGTTCTCGGGGGAGGTGGTGCCGTTGATTCCGACGCCGTAGACGTCGGCGGCAGCCTGCGGAGCCACCGTGGCCAGCGAGTCGAAGGACCGGTTCGCGCCGCCGAGACCACCCGGGCGGGACACGGCCAGGTTCTTGATGAACTCCGTGTTGATCGTGGTGCCCGTCGCCGAGGAGCCGACGTCGACCACCGGGGGAGATCCGACGACCGAGATCTCGGTGACGCCGGCCGTCTCCGGGAGCAGCTCCACGTTCAGACGGAGAGTTCGGTCCGCAGCCACGTCGATGTTGGTGCGGCTGAAGGGCCGATAGCTCTCCTTCTCGAAGCGCAGGGTGTAAGTTCCCGGCGGCAGCTGCGGCACGCGGTAGAGACCTGTCGCGTCCGTCACGACCACCTGCTCGCCCTGCAGGCCGGGAGACGTCGCTGTCACCACGACGTCGGCGACGGGAGCCTTCGTTGCGGCGTCGACGACGTTGCCCGTGAGCACCGAACTGGCGCCCTGGGCAAGCGCTGCTGATCCGCAGAACAAGCCGAGGCCGAGCAGCGCCGCGCGGGCATTCCTCCAGACGACTTTCTGTCTTTGACTCACCGAGACCCCTCCAATGTGGCCGGAAAGCGGGAAAGCAATCGCGATGCTGATAGCGCCTACTCCGACCTGTCAATAGAAGTTTGCATCATCTCGGTAGACACGACGCCCCGGGGGAGACCCCCGCTTACCCCCCGCGTCATGCCCGGCTGTGGGAATTCCGTCCCGGATCGGCTTGTACAACTCCCCCGTTTTGATGTAGGCGCGCCCATTCCGGCTTCAGGGGAGACCTCAGGTCCGGACCGCACCCGCTGACGTTCAAAGGGCGGTCACAGGAGACGACAGACGTATGTTCGATTCAGTGCTGGGCAAGGGTGTCACGCCCAAGTCCCGCTTCGGATCAGGCGCGGCGGTTTCGGTCCTGCTCCACGTGGGGCTGCTGGGCTTCGCCCTGTGGTTCTCGACCCGGCCTCCCCCCAAGGAGGACAAGGACGTCACGGTGGTACTCAAGGTGGCGCCGCCTCCCCCGCCCCCTCCGCCGCCACCGGCCTCGACCACCAAGCAGACCAAGGTCGAGAAGAAGGTCCGTCCCAAGGACAAGATCATCCAGCCCAAGGAAGTGCCGCAGGAGAAGCCCAAGGAGGCTGATCCGAGCGACGAGCCCGAGGGCGTCGAGGGCGGCGTCGCGGGTGGCGTGGTGGGCGGGGTCGTCGGCGGCGTGGTGGGGGGCGTGGTCGGCGGCCAGCTGGGCAGCACCACCCTCTCCTTCGGTGAGGGCATGACCCGGCCGGTGCTCCAGTCGAGCCCCAACGGCAAGCCGTTCCCGGACTACACCCGGGAGGCGCGCGAGGCCCGCATCCAGGGGCTGATGATCGTCAAGTGCGTCATCACCGTGGAGGGCAAGGTGCAGAACTGCCAGATCATCAAGCCCATCCCTCACATGGAGCAGGCGGTCCTTACCTGGCTGCAGTCATCGCGCTACACGCCGGTGACCTTCCAGGGGAAACCGCAGCAGGTCAGCTACGTCTTCAACTTCAAGCTCACCCTGGTCCAGTAGCGGTCCAGGCCGTACAGACACCTCATTTCTCGGCGCATCACGGAGGCGCAGTCCAACAACCATGCAATTCACACTCACTGACCTTTGGCATCACATGGGCCTGTTCGCGCGACTCATCGTCGCCGTGCTGGGCGTCATGTCCGTCGCATCGCTCGTGGTGATGGCCGAGCGGCTCATCGTCTTCAACAAGTCGCGCAGCGAGTCGCGCAACTTCGCCGAGAAGATGGCCAACACCCTCGCGAAGAACGACCTCATGACCGTCGCCGGCACCAAGATCGGGGACAAGGTCGGCCACCTGGGCCGGGTGATCGGCGCGGGGCTCAACGCGCTCCGGCTCTCCACCGACAAGGACAAGGACCTCCAGGTCGAATCGGTGGCCCGGGCGCTCGAGCGGCAGGCGCAGCGCGAGGTGCAGAGCCTCAAGCGCGGCCTGGGGCTGCTGGCCACCGTGGGCTCCACCGCCCCCTTCGTCGGTCTCCTCGGGACCGTGATGGGTATCGTGAACGCCTTCCAGTCGATGGCGATCACCGGCTCGGGCGGCCTCGGAACCGTGTCCGCCGGTATCGCCGAGGCGCTGATCACCACCGCCTTCGGCCTCCTCGTCGCGATCCCCGCGGTGATGGCGTACAACTACCTGCAGGGCTGGGTGGACGCGCGCGCGGTGGACATCAGCGAGTCGTCCAACGAGTTCCTGGACCTGGTCGCCAAGTCGGCCGCCGGTCCGGGCTGATCGTCACGCGCGCTGACGGAGGATTCACGTCATGGCGATGGCGGTAGGTGGCAAGAGAGGGGTCATGGCGGACATCAACGTCACGCCCCTGGTCGACGTGGTGCTGGTGCTGCTCATCATCTTCATGGTGGTGACGCCCATGCTCCAGCGCGGGAAGGACGTGAAGCTGCCCATCGCGACCAAGCAGAAGGAGCCGGGGCCGGAACCGCCGGACCCCTTGATCGTCTCCATCACGCCCGACAAGCGGATCTGGCTGGAGAAGGATCCGGTGACCGACGACCAGCTGAAGCAGGCGCTCGCCGGCAAGCTTGCTGCCGAGCCCTGGAAGCCGATCCTGGTCAAGGGCGATCAGTCGCTCACCTTCGGCGACGTGCGCCGCGTCCTCAAGGACGCCCAGGACGCCAAGGCGAAGTCGGTGAAGCTCGGCGTGGAGGAGAAGTAGATGAGCCTCGGCGCGAAGTACCACCTCCACAAGAAGCGGCGGTACGCGATCAGCGAGGGGCGACCGAACTCGGACATCAACGTCACCCCTCTGGTGGACGTGGTGCTGGTGCTGCTCATCATCTTCATGGTGGTGACGCCTCTCCTGGAGAAGGACATCCAGGTCCGCGTTCCGGACGAGACGGAGCAACAGACCGACCCGATCGACCTGGAGGGCCAGCTGGTGGTGAGCATCGACGAGAGCGGGCAGATCAAGCTGAACAGCGAGCCGCTCTCTGACGACGACTACAAGACCCGGATCAAGCGCGCGCTGGCGGCCAAGTCGTACGAGGAGAAGCTGGTGTTCTTCATCCCCGACGACAAGGCGCCGTACCCGCGCGTGGTGCAGACGCTGGACTGGACCCGCGCCGCGGGGGCGTTCATCCTCGGCGTGGTGACCGAGCCCGTCGCGGGCGTCATGCCCGGCGGTGCACCGGCCCCGGGAACCGAGGGAGCCCCGGCCGCGCCGGGAGCACCGACGCCTCCGGCGGGTCCCACCGGCGGCAGCAAGTAGGGCGCTGAACCGCGGGAGTGACGAGGCCGGCTCCGGGAGCGCCCCGGCCCGGCCTCTCGCTTTGCGGGGCTGAGGCAGGCCGGGCCGGCGCGATGCGTCCCGGTCCGTGAGGAGAAAGCGCCTCGGGAGGACGGCGGCGGCCCGAGAATGGACGCGGCGAGCGGTGCCGGGCGGCCTGCGCGGCTTCGGGCGCTCTGGCCGAGCCTCTTCAAAGCGCACGGCGCAAGAGCAAGCTGCGGCGCGCGCAGAATGAACTCGCGTCGAATTCTCGGCGAGTTACGGGGCGAATTCGCACTCCACGTCATCGAAGCTGCTATCGCGTCGTGCGTTCGCGGCTCCGGCCCGACCGCGGGCGCTCGCTGCTCGTCGAGCCGGGGACTCCAGATGGAGCTGCCCGCCGAAGAGCAACTCGACCAGCGGCGCATCTCCACGTCGAGCACGCCTCCGGCCGCCCGGGCCAGGCGGTTTCAAAGCGCGAGAGGCTATAGCCAGAACCTGGACGCCGAGTGCGTCAAACCACTTCGTAACCCGTTGAGTACTGGTTCGCGAGGTTCACCCCGATTCCTACTTGTGGCTATAGCCTCTGGCCGAAAGGCGGGCGCCCCGCTCCCGCGTTCCATTCCGTCCCCCCGGACGGGAGGGTCTCGCCACCACGACGGTCGCACGCTCCCAGCTCTGGGCGATCCGCGGCACCGACCTTGCTGTGGCGGGGCGCGGCCGAAGGGAGGCGAATGAGGAAGCTGGCCCGGGCGCACTCCGGCGCGCTGATGGGCGTCGACGCGGTCGTGGTGGAGGTCGAGGTCGACATGTCCATCGGCCTGCCCTACTTCAACGTCGTCGGGCTCCCCGAGGGCGCGGTCAAGGAGAGCAAGGTCAGGGTCATCTCCGCGCTGCGGAACGCCGGGTACGACCTCCCCCAGAAGCGGATCACGGTGAACCTCGCACCCGCGGACATCCGCAAGGAGGGCGCCGCCTTCGAGCTTCCCATCGCCCTCGGAGCGCTCGAGGCCGGGGACGTGCTCGACCCTGACGCGCTCCGCCCGTGGGTGATGGGCGGCGAGCTCTCGCTCGACGGCACCGTCAAGCCGATTCGAGGGGTGCTTCCACTCGCCATCGCCGCGCGTGACCACGGCTTCGAAGGCGTCCTCGTGCCCGCGGCCAACGCCGCCGAGGCGGCGCTCGTGGATCGCATCCACGTGTATCCGGTGGCCCACCTCTCCGAGGCCGTCGCTCACGTGAACGGCCAGGCGCCGATCGCCCCGTACCGGCGGGAACACGCCCGAGAGGAACGGCCACCACTCGAGCTGGACATGGCCGAGGTGCGTGGCCAGGGCGAGATCAAGGCCGCCCTCGAGCTCGCCGCGGCCGGCGGCCACAACGCGCTCCTCTGCGGCCCTCCAGGCAGCGGGAAGACGATGCTCGCGCGCCGACTCCCCGGCCTCCTGCCGCTCATGTCCTTCGACGAGGCCCTCGAGGTCACGAAGATCTACTCGGTGAGCGGCCTGCTGGCCGGACCTCGACCGCTCCTCACGGAGCGGCCGTTCCGGGCGCCCCACCACACCGTCTCCGACGCGGGCCTCATCGGGGGTGGGCCGCTCGGGCGACCTGGTGAGCTCTCACTGGCCCACCGGGGCGTGCTGTTCCTCGACGAGTTCCCCGAGTTCCGGCGCAACGTGCTCGAGGTGCTCCGACAGCCCCTGGAAGACGGCGTGGTCCACATCGCACGCGCCAATCACCACGTGAGCTATCCGGCGCAGGTGATGCTGGTCGCGGCGATGAATGCCTGCCCCTGTGGGAGGCTCGGCGTGCCCGGGGCGCGCTGCAGCTGTCCGCGTTACCGCGTGCTCGAGTACCACGCGCGGGTGAGCGGGCCGCTCCTCGACCGCATCGACATCACCGTTCTCACCCGGCGCGTGGAGGGGTACCGCCTCGCCGCTTCGGCAAGGCCCGAGACGCCGAGCGCGTACTACCGCGCGCGGGTGGAGGCCGCCCGCGAACGGCAGCGGGAACGGTTCAGGGACGAGCCGGAGGTGCGCTGCAACGCTCAGATGCCGCCGCGGCTCGTCCGGCAGCACTGCCGGACGACTGCCAAAGCCGAGGCGATGCTGCGGCTCGCCATGGACCGCTACGGCCTGTCGGCGCGCGCGCACGACCGGATCTTGAAGCTCTCGCGGACCCGGGCTGACCTCGAGGGTCACGGGGAGATCGAGGACGTGGACGTGCGGCTCGCGGTCGACTTCCGGGTCATGGACCGGAAGGACTGGCTGATGGCCCTCCTCGATGGAAGTGAGTCGCGGTCGGGTCCGCTCGGTCGCATGCTCGATGTGGCACGGTGATCGGATGCCGCCCGCGCGGTCTGCTGGCCGCGGCGGGCCGGGCGCGCTGCATGCCCCGGGCCGTGGGCGTCGCGAGATTCAGCGCTCCGGCGCCGCGTGAACCGGGACGGGGGCTGCGCTGGCGGCCGGGACCGAGCCCCTGCCGGTCGCCGCTGACTGCCCGGCACGTCCCGCGCTCTCCCACCGCCGCAGCCAGGGCGAGAAAGTGATGAGCCGCGCGACGCGCCGCCAGGTCAGGTACGAGTAGAGCCAGGTGAACATCACCGCGATCCGGCTCCTGAACCCCACCAGGTACAGGAGGTGGACCGTGGCCCAGATGAACCAGGCGATCAGCCCGCTCACCTCGAGCTTCGAGAAGATCGAGCCCACCGCCGCCCCGCGACCGATGACCGCGAAGGATCCCTTGTCCAGGTAACGGAACGGCTCGACCGGCTTGCCGTTCACGCGGCGCAGGATGTTCCGGGCCGCCGACCGCCCCATCTGCATCGCCGCCGGAGCGAGTCCCGGGACCTGCTGGCCGTCCTGGCTGACCGCTGCCAGGTCTCCGACCACGTAGACCCGCGGGTCTCCCGGCAAGGTCAGCTCGGGTGTCACCTCGACCTGCCCCGCCCGGTTCACCGGGCCGCTCAGCATCTTCCCCAGCGGCGAGGGCGAGACGCCCGCGCCCCAGAGGACCGTCCGGGTCTCGATCCGCTCGGAGCCCAGGAACACCGCCTCGTCATCGATCGCCGTCACCCGCGTCCCGAGCCGCACCTGGATCTGCAGCTTCTCCAGGACCCGCTTGGCGCGGGCGCTGAGCCGCTCGGAGTACGCCGGCAGCAACCGGTCGAGCCCCTCGACGAGGATGATCCGCGCGGAGTGGGTGTCGATGTGGCGGAAGTCCCGGGGAAGGGCCCGGTGCGCCATCTCGCTGAGCGAACCCGCCAGCTCCACGCCCGTGGGACCGCCGCCGATGATGACAAACGTCATCCAGGCGCGGCGCCGGGCCTCGTCCTTCTCGCGCTCGGCCTCCTCGAAGGCGAAGAGAACGCGGCGACGCACCTCGAGCGCGTCCTCGATGCTCTTCATCCCGGGGGCGTACTCGGCCCAGTCGGGGTGGCCGAAGTAGTTGTCCTGCGCTCCCGTCGCGACGATCAGATGGTCGTAATCGACCGAGTCTCCATCGGCGAACTGCACCGTCCGCCCCGCGCGGTCGATGGCGGAGACCTCCGCCAGCACCACCTCGGTGTTGCGAGCCCGACGCAGGACGGCGCGGATCGGCGCGGCCACGTCGCTCGGGTCCAGCGCTGCCGTCGCCACCTGGTAGACCAGCGGCTGAAAGAGGTGATGGTTGCGGCGGTCGACGACTGTCACCCGGACGTCATCGCGCCGGCCAAGGAGCTTGGCCGCCTCGAGACCGGCGAAACCGGCCCCGACAATCACCACGTGGGGTCGCCGGTCGGGTTCCATCGCTGTCCCGGATGTGCGAACCAGGGGACCCGAAGTCAACGCGTTCGAGTTCCGATGGTACTGAACAGACTCTCCAGCCTCCTCCGGTATGCCGGGATGGCGCTGTGGTCCATCTTCTGGATCCCCGCAGCGCTGATCCTGGGCACGGTCCGCCGCGACTCGTCTCTGCCTCTCCGCTTCGCGCGCAAGTACTGGGGTCCGGGAATGCTCCGGCTCGCCGGCGCCGACCTCCGCGTCCAGGGCTCGCCGGACGCGCTGGCGGGTGGTCCAGCCATCTACGTCATGAACCACCAGTCGTCGCTGGACATCCCCGCGGCGTTCGCGGTGCTGCCGGTGGATCTCCGATTCATCGCCAAGCACACGCTTCGCAAGGTCCCCTTCCTCGGCTGGTACATGTCCTGGACCGGCATGGTCTTCGTCGACCGGAGCAACAGCACGCAGGCAGTCGGCTCCCTGAACGCCGCTGCCGAGCGGGTGCGGGGTGGCATCTCGCTCCTCGCCTACCCCGAGGGGACCCGCTCGCGCGACGGGCGCATCCTTCCCTTCAAGAAGGGCCCGTTCGTGCTCGCGCTCCAGGCCGGCGTGC
The DNA here is from genome assembly GCA_003818285.1 of Myxococcaceae bacterium. Classification (GTDB taxonomy): domain Bacteria; phylum Myxococcota; class Myxococcia; order Myxococcales; family Myxococcaceae; genus RPRB01. The sequence goes on along the minus strand of RPRB01000024.1, from coordinate 15,573 downwards.
CCATCGTCCCCATCGCCATCGAGGGCTCGATGCGGTGCATGCCCGCCCACCTGCGGCCGTTCCGGCCCGGGATGGTGCGGATGGCCATCGGCGCGCCCATCGTCACCGAGGGGATGGGCCTGGATCGGCGTGACCAGCTGGTCCACCAGACGAGGGAGGCCGTGGTCGCGCTCCATGCCTCTCTCGCGCGCAGCGACCCGCAGCAGGCGAGCGCTCCCGTCCGGGCCGAGCGCACGACCGGCTGATCTCGGCGGAGCGTCCGCCGGCACGGGCGTTCGAGACCGGGCCCGTGGATGGTCCCGCGACGCGTTCCGTTGGGCAGCCGCCGGCCCGTCTCTTGCTCTCCCGGACCTGAACATCCGACAGGTGGAGGTCTCGTGTGGGGAAGGTGAGCGAGAAGCTGAAGGCGGTGGCCGCCGCGGTCGCGGCGATCGAGAAGCAGTTCGGGAAGGGCGCGATCATGCAACTCGGGCGCGACGGCGAGGTCGCGCCGGTCGCGGTCATCCCCACCGGCTCGGTGGGCCTCGACCGGGCCCTGGGCGTCGGCGGCTACCCGCGCGGGCGGGTCATCGAGGTCTTCGGCAACGAGGCGTCCGGCAAGACCACCCTCGCCCTGCACGCCATCGCTCAGGTGCAGGCCCAGGGCGGGGTTGCCGCCTTCGTCGACGCCGAGCACGCGCTGGACGTGAGCTACGCGCGCAGACTCGGGGTCCGGGTGGAAGACCTCCTGGTCAGCCAGCCCGACACCGGCGAGCAGGCGCTGGAGATCACCGAGCAGCTGGTGCGGAGCGGCGCCGTGGACCTGGTGGTAGTGGACTCGGTCGCCGCGCTGGTCCCCCGGGCGGAGATCGAGGGTGAGATGGGGGATGCCCACATGGGCGTGCAGGCGCGCCTCATGAGCCAGGCGCTCCGGAAGCTCACCGGCGCGGTGGGCAAGAGCGGCACGGTCATCTTCTTCATCAACCAGATCCGGATGAAGATCGGCGTGGTCTTCGGCAACCCCGAGACCACCACCGGTGGCAACGCCCTCAAGTTCTATGCCTCGGTGCGGCTGGAGATCCGCCGTCTCGGACACCTCAAGGACGGAGACACGGTCGTCGGCACGCGCACCCGGGTGAAGGTGGTGAAGAACAAGGTGGCGCCGCCATTCCAGGAGACCGAGTTCGACGTCCTCTATGGCCAGGGGATCAGCCGGCCCGGTGAGGCGCTGGACCTGGCGGTCACGCTCGGACTGGCCGAGAAGTCCGGCAGCCACTTCCTGCTCGACGGAGAGCGCATCGGCCAGGGCCGGGAGCGCGCGGTGGAGTGGCTGCGCGAGCGGCCCCCCGCGCTCGAGTCGCTCGTGGCGCGCATCCTGGCCGCGGAGATCCGCCCCGCCCCGCCGTCGAGCGTGGCAGAGCCGGCCGCCGCCTGAGCGTTGCAGTAACGGCGAGACCACCTGGATTGACCGGATGATCGTGCCGCAATCGCGGCCGAGGCCTAGGAGCGACGACGGAGCGTGGCCGTCGTCACGTGACGGAGGAGCGACGCGGGGATCGGCCGCGAGGGCAAGCGAGGGACGGATCGATCCAGGTGGTTTCGGCGTAAAGTCGGCCGCATGGCCGATGCCCCTACCCTCGATGCCGTGCGTGCGGCGCGGGCGCGACTCGGGGACCTAGTCGTGACCACGCCGGTGCGTCGCCTCTCGTCCCCGCTGGTCGAGCGCCGGCTGGGAAGAACCGAGCTCATCCTCAAGGAGGAGCTCTTCCAGCACACGGGAAGCTTCAAGCCGCGGGGGGCGCTCTGCGTGATGCTCGACCTCTCGCCCGAGGAGCTGGCCCGCGGGGTGACCTGCGTCTCGGCCGGGAATCATGCGATGGCCACCGCCTACGCGGCCCGCGTCCTCGGAACGAGCGCGAAGGTCGTCATGCCGAAGAGCGCGAACCCGTTCCGGGTGGCGGGATGCCGCGAGCTCGGGGCCGAGGTGGTCCACGTGGACAACGTCCACCAGGCGTTCCCCCGGGTGCGGGAGATCGTGTCCACCGAGGGACGGACGTTCGTTCACCCGTTCGAGGGACCGAAGACGGCCCTCGGCACGGCGACTGTGGGACTGGAGCTGGTGGAGCAGGCGGGGGCGCTCGATGCGGTCATCATTCCCATCGGTGGGGGAGGCCTCGCGGCCGGGATGGCCTCGGCGGTGAAGCAGCTGCTCCCCCGCTGTCAGGTGTTCGGCGTCGAGCCCACCGGGGCGGACTCGATGCACCGGAGCTTCGCCGAGGGCTCACCGCAGGCCATCGACGCGGTCCGGACCATCGCCGACAGCCTCGGCGCGCCGCACGCCGCGCCCTACAGCTTCGAGCTCTGCCGGCGCTTCCTGGACGAGCTGGTGTACGTGAACGACGACGAGCTCCGGGACGCGATGCTGCTCCTGTTCGCCTCGGCGAAGCTGGTGACCGAGCCCGCCGGAGCGGCTGCCACGGCGGCGCTGCTCGGACCGCTGCGCGAGCGCCTTGCCGGCAAGCGCATTGGAGTCATCGTCTGCGGCGGGAACATCGACCCGACGACGTTCTCGAAGCACCTCGCCGACGCCGTGGCGCACACCGTGTAAGCGCGGGCGCTCAGCGCGACGGGTCCGGCCTCCGCGTGTCTACCCCCGCGGGGAGGGATCGAACGGTATCGCGATCCGCGCGTCGGGGAGAACCAGAACCCAGCCGCTCCCCTCCGGGACGAGCAGCTGCCCGAGCGCGAACTGCGCGTCACGCGAGAACCGGGCCTCGGCGCGGCCGCCCTTCACCCGGGCGGTGAGCACGCCGTCGTCGCCGAGGCTGAGCGTCGACGTGTCGAGCGCCTCGCCGGTCCGGTCGCTCAGCCGGAGGTACACCCGGGAGTCGTCGGTGTCGATCGCGTTCACGCGGTAGGCCGCGCCCTCCACCGTCACGTACGCCCAGTCGTTCCCGAGCCGGAGCTGGAACCGCCCGTCGCCGGTGGGCACCAGCCCCTGGTTGAAGGCCTCGATGATCTTCGGGTGGGTGATCCGCTCGCCGTCGTGGATCCAGTTCAGCTCGCGGTCGAGCACCAGCCCGCTGTCCTCGCGGGTGTGCCACCGCTTCGGAATGCCGATCTCCGCCACGGATCTCTCGATGCGGCTGCCCTGCCCCGAAGTCAACCCTCGGTTTCCGCGATCAGAGCCGCCGGACCAGCTCGGTGTACCCCTTGAAGGCCAGCGCGCCCCAGGTGTTCACCACCACCGCCGCGCCGATCAGCGCCTGCACCAGCGGCCTCCGGAACGACCAGCCCGACAGGCCGAGCAGCAGGACCAGGTACGGGATGTAGTCGAGACTGAACCGGAACCCGAACTGCATGTACCCGGTGTTCTGGTAGAAGAGCCCGGGCAGCGCGGTCACGGCCACGGTGAGCCACACCGGCCAGTGCAGCCGGGGGCGCGTCCTCGGGAACACGAGCAGCACCAGCCAGGGCATCGTCACCAGCATCGACAGTCCCCGCGGGTCGTAGCCGAGCTTGAAGGGCGACACCTGCACCCGGGGCAGCATCAGGAACGCCGCCTCGAGGTTCCGCGCCAGGTACACCGGGCTGAACAGGCCGTGGGTGTCGATGTCTGCATTCACCCGGTTGTCGTAGAGGAAGCTGTGCCCGAACTCGCCCGGGCTCCCGAACCGCGCCACGTTGAAGACCATCGCCAGGAGCGCGAGCGGTGCGGCCCCGGCAGCGAAGAGGAGCACCGGCCGCAGCCAGCGCCTCGGCTGGCGCAGCGCCACGCGGAGCTGCTCGAGGCGTCCGGCCGGCCCCGGCGTCAGCACCTCGAGCAGAAAGTAGAGCCCGGTGAAGACCAGCGGCGTCCGCGTCAGCGTCGCCATCGACCACAGCGCACCGGCCAGCACCGGCCGGGCCGCCCCGGTCGCCGCTTGCAGGTAGAGGCAGGTGAGAACGACCCCCATCACCTCGGCCAGGAACCAGACCTCGCCCCGGATGGCGCAGGAGAAGAAGAGCGTCCCGAAGCCGAGCACCCCCGCCAGCACCAGCGCTTCCTGCTCGGTCCGGTGCAGCTCTCCCCGCCGCACGAGCGAGCGCGCCATCACATAGAACAGGGTGATCGCCAGCGCCCCCAGGATGACCCCGAAGCTCGTGTCGTTGAGCTGGTACCCGTTGACCGCGACGAAGGGCAGCATCACCACCGCGGGGAACGCCGGGAAGCTCACGTACCAGCGATCCGTCGGGAGCACGGGGCCAGTGCAGCGGCGCTTCGCCGCGCCCGCCTCGCGGACGCAGGCCCAGTCCTCGAGGTTGGGCAGCACCTCGGGGTCGACGTCCAGCCGGCCCTCGAGGAAGGCCTTCGCCTGATAGACGAAGTGCGGAGCCGCGCTCTGGCGGAGGAAGCGGGGGCCGCTGAAGCAGGCCAGCGCGAAGAGGCTGACCACGAAGATCAGGAGCTCGGTCCGGTACGCCCGGATCCAGCTCCACACCGCCACCTCCGACGTGGAGCTCGGTCGGGCCGGCGCCGTCACGAGGCGGAGCCCCGGGTCCGCAGCCGCAGCCAGTCCAGGGCGGCGTACGCGCTCGCGCTCCGGACCCACTCCCGGTCGCCATGGAAGCGGTGCGCGTGGACCTCGGTCCCGTCAGGGCCGTCGAGCCCGATGAACACCGTGCCCACCGGCTTCTCCGGCGTCCCGCCGTCCGGCCCGGCGATGCCGGTCACCGACAGCGCCCAGGTGCTCTCCGCGCTCCGCCGTGCGCCGCGGGCCATCTCCCCCGCGACCATCTGCGAGACCGCGCCGTTCTCGACCAGCGTGGTGTGGGCCACCGAGACCCAGCGCTCCTTGAGGTCATTGGCGTAGGCCACCGCGCTCCCCAGGAAGTACGCGCTCGCCCCGGGAACGTCGGTCAGCATGTCGCCGATGCGGCCGCCGGTGCAGCTCTCGGCCAGCGCGAGCGTCTCCCGACGCGACAGCAGCTGCCGCCCCACCACCCCGGCCATGGTCTCGTCGTCGACCCCGAAGAGGTGGTCCCCCAGGAGCGGCCGGGCCGCGGCATCGGCCGCCTCGAGGACTTCCCGGGCCTCCTCCGGCGACCGGCCCTCGGCCATGAGCTTGAGGTGGTTCTCGGGGAAGTGGGTCCGGAAGCCGAAGGTGACCCGGGGGTGCAGCGCGAGCAGTGGCCGCACCCGCGCGTCGAGGTGCGACTCGGGCAGAAACACCGTCTTCAACAACCGCAGCGCGCGAAAGCCGGTCTCTCCCCGCTCGGCCCGGAGCGCATCGATGCGGGGGAGCACCGCCGTCTCCACCAGCGCCCGGTACTCGCGCGGGACCCCCGGGACGAAGAACAGCACCGCCTTCCCCAGGCGGAGGATGAACATCGGCGCGCTGCCCGCCGGGTTCAGCACCACCTCCGACCCGGCCGGCACCATCACCTGCTTCATGTTGTTCTCGGTGATGGCCAGCCCGCGCTTCGCGAACCGCTCTCGGAGCGCGGCCAGCGCGCCCTCGTGGATCACCAGCGGCACGCCCGCCGCCTGCGCCGCCACCTCGGCGGTGAGATCGTCCGCGGTGGGTCCGAGACCTCCCGAGACCAGCACCGCGTCCGCCCGGCCGGAGAGCGTCCGCAGCGCCTCCAGGATCTCCTCCCGCACGTCCCCCACCACCGTGGTGCGGGCGATCTGCTCGCCGTGCTCGAGCAGTCGCTGCTGGAACCAGGTGCTGTTGGTGTCGGTGGTGACGCCGGTGAGCAGCTCGTCACCGGTACAGAGTGCCTCGATGCGCATGCCAGGGAGTCCGGGGACGCCGGCTTACAGGAAATCCTGCTCGTCCACCTCGTCCTCGTCCTCGAGCACCCCCTCCGCCGGCGCCGGCTCGCCTGCCTCACGCCGCTCGGAGAGATGCCGCCCGAGCAACAGGCCGGACTCGACGAACCCCAGCAAGAGATAGGCGCCGAAGTACACCACCAGCACGTACGAGGGATGGATGCGGGTGGCCACCAGCACCCCGCTGAGGCACACCAGCATGAAGATGCTGAGCGTCTTCCGGTTCAGCCGCACGTCCTTGAAGGTCCGGTAACGCAGCGTCGAGACCATCAGCAAGGAGAGCACCGCGACCACGATGGCGATCGGGACCCGGGCGCCGGTGCCGAGCGGGTCCCCGCCGCGCATCCCGTGGTGGGCGATGACCATCGACACGATCATCCCCGCGGCGAGCGGGATCGGCAGGCCCACGAAGAACCGGCTGCTGCCGGAGTGGTCCGTCGAGTGGGCCAGCACGTTGAACCGTGCCAGCCGCAGGGCGCCGCAGGCGGTGAACAGGAACGAGACCAGCAGGCCCACGAGCCCGAGCGAGGACAGCGCCCACTTGTACACCAGCATCGCCGGGACGACCCCGAAGGACACCACGTCCGCCAGGCTGTCCAGCTCCACCCCGAACTGGCTCTGGGTCCGGGTGAGGCGCGCCACCCGGCCGTCGAACCCGTCGAAGAACATCGCGAAGAAGATGGCCAGCGCGGCCTGATAGAGCTGGGAGGGGCTGGCCTCACCTGCGCAGAGCGTCAGGCCGTAGAACCCGCAGAAGATCGACGTGACGGTGAACAGGTTGGGCAGGACGAACTTGAGCTTGTGGAGCTTCATCGATCTCCGGCCCCTGCGACGGACGGGCCCCTGCCGAGGCCCTGGCCGCCGGGTCGGGGGACTCTAGCACCATGGACCCTGCCCGGGCCGTCGTCACGGGGGTCCTGCTGGTCCTGGCGGTCGGGGCCTACCTGGTCGCCGTCCGCACATATTACCGGCTGCGAAGCGCACGCCCGGAGCTGGAATGGGTCCAGACCCCGGACGGGACGCTCCTCGCCGTTCACCGCCGCCGCCCGGAGGTCCGACGCTTTCTCGAGCCGGTGCTGCTCTGTCACGGTCTTGCCGCCAATCACGTCAACTTCGATTTCGACCCTCCGCATTCCCTGGCGCACGTGTTCGCCGCCGCCGGCTTCGAGGTCTTCAGCGTGGACTGGCGAGGCGCCGGCGCCTCCCGGGCCCGCCGCCCGTGGCAGCGCTTCCTGTTCGACGCCGACGACCTCATCGCCGAGGACGGACCCGCCTTCCTCGCCCACGTCCTCGAGCGCACCGGCGCCCGCCGGGCGTTCTGGGTGGGACACTCGCTGGGAGCACTGGTGGGCTACGGAGTCCTCGGCGGCCCGCACGGAGGCCGCATCCAGGGCATCTGCGCGCTCGGGGCGCCGGTCTTCTTCCGCTACACCGGATGGGTGGTCCGGCTGTCGCGGCTGGCGCTGGGTCTGGCCTGGCCGCTCGCCTTGCGGCAGCGATGGCTGAGCATCGCGCTCGCTCCGTTCCTCGGGCGCGTCCCCCTTCCGCTCACCGAGGTTCTCATCAACCCCCAGGCGATCGCCCCGCGCGTGCTGCGAAAGATGTACTGCAACCTGGTCTCCTCGATGGGGTACCGCCTGCTGCGCCAGCTGGACGACTGGAGCAGCAACGACGCGTTCCGCAGCCGTGACGGCCGCGTCGACTACCGGGAGCGGCTCCGCCGGGTCACGACCCCGGCGCTGGTCATGGGTGGGAGCCAGGACGCGCTGGCCACGCCCCAGGCAGTGCTCGGACAGGCGCAGCTGCTCGCCTCGGACGACAAGACGGTGATGCTCTTCGGGCGCGAGAACGGCGATACCCTCGAGTACGGGCACGGCGATCTCCTCTTCGGCGAGAACGCGCCGCTGGAGGTCTACCCGCGGATTCTCCGCTGGGTGTCGGACCGGGCCTCTCCGATGCCGAGCGCGGACAGCGGACACCGGCCGGGCTGAACGCCGCGCGTCCAGGCTCAGCCCCCCGCTCCAGGGGGACGCCTGCGGGGCGGCGCAGCAGCGCCGCGCGTCCAGGCTCAGCGCCGCGGGGTGATCGCCCATGCGCCGTGGACGCAGGGCGCCCGCACCGGCGACACATCGCCCGTCCAGCCGTCGATCTCCACGTCCACGCCCTGGCTGCACTCGGCCCACAGCGGGCCGTCGCGGTTCGTCCGGGCAGTCATCGACCGCAGTCGTGCCCTCCCGCGCGAGGTCGCCAGCACCGCCGGGCCGGCGGTCCGCTCGATGGACACCTCGGTGGCGGTGAGGGTGGCCTCCGTCTCCACTGCCAGCCCTGCCACCGCCGCGCCGCTCACGGTGCTCCGGGCGATCGTCACCGACGCCCCGTCGGCGGCGAGCATCCCGATGCCACTGCAGTCCTGGATCCGGAGGCCGCCGAGCGTGGCCCCACCTCCCCGGATCTGCACCGCGTCGCCCTCGTCCGGATCGGTGGCGCGCGGGCCCCGGAACGTTCCACCCTCGAGCGTGACCTGGGCGTTCCGGGTCACCAGGCCCGACGAGCGGCCGCCCTCCACCTCCAGCCCGCGGATGCGCACCTCGGAGGCGATGAGCTGCACCGCGCCCATGGGACCGGCGGATTCGACGTGGACGTCCTCCAGCGTTCCCTTGCTCTTGACGAGGGCGAACCCGGCACGCTCCGCGCCGGCGGAGCGCAGGCCGCGGCCGTCGACGCGCGCGCCCTCGCCGGTGAGCAGGCCGTACTCGTGTCCGCCGATGCGGACGTCCCGCAGGTGCAGCGTCCCGCCGGCGACGTAGATCCCGGGGCCGCGGCCGCCGCGCACCTCCATCGACTCGACGTGTGCCGCTCCGCCCGAGAGCCAGAGGCCCGTGACCGCGTCCTGGACCTGCACTCCTACCAGTCGAAGAGCTGCCGGCCCCGTCGCGTCCACCGCACGCCGGAAGGGTCCCTGGAAGCGCACCTGCCCGAGGTCGGCCTTTCCTCCCGGGAGCACGCGCATCCCGGGGAAGGACGAGACCGAGGCCTGGAACGTGGAGCCAGTGACGACGACCTCCGCCCCGGCGCCCACCTCCACCGCCGGGCCGCGCTGACCACTGAGGGACACCGAGGCGAGCGTGGTCCGTCCGCGCTCGACCACCACCCCGGCTGCCCCACCCTGGATCTGCACCTGCTCGAGGCGCACCGTGCCGCGGCTGCGGATGCACGTCGCCGGCGGAGTCGCGGCCAGCACCACCGCCGGTCCTCCGACGAGCTCCACGTCCTCGAGGAGCACTCCGCCCGGGTAGATTCCCGAGACCAGCCGCAGCCGCCCGTGGGCCGGGGCCTCCGCGAGAGACCGGAACGGCCGCGCACGGCTCCCGTCACCTCCCGGAGGGGCCGAGGCGTCGACGAACCGCTCCGGGACCACGCCCGCGTCGGGAGTCACGACGGCGACCTCCGGGCGAGCGGCGGCGGCGGGTGGAACGACGGAGGAGCAGGCGCCGCAGCCCAGCGCGCCCAGGGCGAGAAGGGACGCGGCCCTCGGGATCAGGCGCCCGGACCTTCGGGCTTGCGCGCCACGGCCGTCTTGGGACGCCGGGGCGGGCGGCTGAGCACGACCGGCTTCTGCCCCTGGTCGCCAACGAGCTTCTGGAAATCCTTCAGCGGATCGCGCGCGACGTCGTCCTTCCAGTACTCGAAGTGGAGGTGCACGCCGGTGGCGGTGCCGGTCCGGCCGGCCAGTCCCAGCGGCATCCCCCTCACCACCTGCGTCCCCTCCAGCACCAGGGTGCGGGCGAGATGGCTGTAGCGAGTCATCCGGCCATTGCCGTGATCGATGGTGACCTCGTAGCCGTAGCCGTGCATCCAGCCGGCGCGGACCACGATGCCGGCACCGGCCGCCAGCACCGGCTGGTTGCGCTCGGCGGCCATGTCGATCCCCGAGTGCATCTTCTTGCGGTGGGCGATGGGGTGGAATCGCTTCCCGAACCGGCTGGTGACCTTCACCTCGTCGAGCGGCCACTGGAACCGCGGCCCCGGCGGGGGTCCCATCCGGGCATCGAGCAGGGCGAGCCGCTCCTCGACGGAGCGCACCAGCTCGGGAGGAAGGCCGCCGTAGGCCTGCCCGTCGCGGTCGAGCGCGGCGCGTAGCGAGCCCCGGGCCACCTGGACGTCCTCGGCGTCGCCCTCGCCCGGGGACTCGGCCAGGAACCGCTCCACGTCGCCCTGGATCCGCTCCCAGGCGCCGAGCTGCGACTCCGGGATCGGCGAGCCGGGCTCGGCGTCGCTCCGCCGGGCCTCCGCCTCGAGGACGAAGGCCACCAGGCGGGCCCGGAGCAGGCTCGAGGTCATCGGCGCGTCGGCCGGCGCAGGGACCGGCGCCGGACGGGCAGGGGCTTCGGGCTTCACCGGCTCCCAGCTGCTGGGAAGCTGGACGACCTCCACAGGGTCCGGGGTCAGCGCTCCGGGACCGTGCGCCGTGACACAGCCAGCGAGGCTCACTGCGGCCAGGGCTGTGACGGTGGCGTTCCAGGTCATCGTCAGATGCGCTGCCCGGCCGCGATGCCGTGTCAGCCTTAACACCCTGACCCACAACTGAGGCGTCCGTCCAGCCAAAAGGACGCCTGGTTCTCGCGACCACACATGTGCCGAAGCCCGCCTACTTGCCCTCCAGCGAGGCGCGCAGGATGTCCGCTGCCCGCTCGCACGCGGGACGGTCCACGTCGAGATGGCACACCAGGCGAAGTGCGTGGGGTCCCACGGAGTTCACCAGGAGGCCCGCGGCGCGAAGCCGGGGCACGAGCGCCGGGGCGTCCACCGGCACCTCCGCGTACACCATGTTGGTCTCGACGCGGTCCAGCTCCACGCGAACCGCCGGAATCTCGGCCAGCCGGCGCGCCAGCGCGCGTGCGTTCTCGTGATCCTCGGCGAGCCGGGCCACGTGATGGTCCAGCGCGTAGAGGCAGGCAGCGGCGAGGATCCCGGCCTGGCGCATGCCCCCGCCCAGCCGCTTCCGCAGCCGCCTCGCCTCGGCGACGAAGGCCTTGCTCCCGGCGAGCACCGAGCCCACTGGCGCGCCGAGCCCCTTGCTGAAGCACACCGTGGTGGAGTCGGTGAGCCGCGCCCAGGTGCTGGCCGGCACCCCGGCGGCCACCTCGGCGTTGAACAGGCGCGCGCCGTCGAGGTGCACCAGCAGCCCCGCCGAGCGTCCGGCGGCCACGGCATCGCCGAAGACGGAGGGCTTCCAGACCGTCCCCCCACCCCGGTTGTGGGTGTTCTCGAGGATGAGGAGCCGCGAGCGTGGCAGGTGGTCGTCGTTGCCCCGCGACGCCGCCTGGATCTGCACCGGGGTCAGGATCCCCCGCTGGCCGACGACGATCCGCGGCTGCGCGCCCCAGAGAGCGGCAATGGCCCCGTTCTCGTAGTGGAAGGGGTGGCTCCCTTCCTCGAGGATGACCTCCTCGCCGGGGCGGGTGTGGACGCCGATGGCCAGCTGGTTTCCCTGCGTGCCCGAGGGGACGAAGAGCGCGGCCTCGAGCCCGAGGCGCTCGGCGACGCGGGCCTCGAGCGCGCGCACGGTGGGATCCTCGCCGTAGACGTCGTCGCCGACCTCCGCCTCGGCCATCGCGCGGCGCATTCCCGGCGTCGGGCGGGTGACGGTATCGGAGCGGAGATCGATCGGTGCGGTGGCCATGCGAGGTCCGTACTACAACCGGCGCATGGCTCGCGAGACGGTGCCCGAGCGTCGGGCGCGCGGACTTCAGATCTTCGAACGCCTTGACGAGGCGATGCCCGAGGCGAAGATCGAGCTGGACTACCAGACCCCACTGCAGCTGGTGACGGCGGTCATCCTCTCCGCCCAGTGCACGGACAAGCGGGTGAACATGGTCACCCCCGCGCTCTTCAGACGCTACCCCGATGCACGATCGCTCGCGGAGGCCGACACGCCCGAGCTGGAGAAGATGATTCACAGCTGTGGCTTCTTCCGCGCCAAGGCGAAGGCGCTGAAGGGGATGGCCCGGGCGCTGGCCGAGCAGCACGGCGGGCAGGTGCCGACTGCGCGGTCCGAGCTGGCCGCGCTTCCGGGGGTGGGCCCGAAGACCGCCGGCGTGGTGACGGTGCACCTCGGCGGTGAGCCCGCCTTTCCGGTGGACACGCACGTGAAGCGGCTTGCCCGCCGGCTGGGCTTCACGAGGCACGAGGAGCCGAGCCGCGTCGAGGAGGACCTCCAGGCGCTGCTCCCCGAGGAGCTGTGGGCCAAGGGGCACCAGCTGCTCATCTGGCACGGGCGGCGGACCTGCTTCGCGCGGTCACCGGCCTGCGAGCGGTGCGTGGTGCGCGAGCTGTGTCCACGGATCGGCGTGGCCAAGGCGAAGGCCACGGTGGTGAAGGGCGCGCGGCCGCCGAGGCGCGCGGCGGTGGTCCCTCCCCGGCCGCGCCGTGGTGCTCTGCGCCGTGCCCGCCCGTCCGGCCGGTGAGCAGGACGCCCATCCGCTCACACCTCAGAGCGCGATTGAGGTGCCCTGCTCCGGGCCGGCGCGCTCCTGCTTCCGGCGCTTCGCCCGGCGGCGCATCGACAGGCGCTGCAGCATCGGCAGGTAGTCCACGTACAGCCTGCCGTCGAGGTGGTCGATCTCGTGCTGGGCGGCGGTGGCGAGGAGCCCCTGGCAACGGAGCCGCTGCAGCTGTCCGTCGACGTCGAGGAACTCGACCGTGGTAATCGCCGGGCGCTCCACCTCCTCGGCCTCGCCGGGGATGGACAGGCAACCCTCGCGGTAGACCGAGAGTCCACCCTCGGTGGCGACGATGCGAGGGTTGATCATCGCCACCGGCTGGACCTCGGGCTGCCGCGGCCGGGTGTCGAGCACCAGGACCCGCTGGAGGGCCCCGATCTGCGGCGCGGCGAGGCCCACGCCGGGCGCGGCGTACATGGTCTCGAACATGTCGTTCACCAGCGCGCGCACCGGGGCGTCGACGGCCTCGACCGGGAGGGCACGGCGCCGGAGGACGGGGTCGGGCCAGAGACGAATCTCGCGGATCATCGCTCTCCGGTCTTAGTCGGCGGGTCCGGCAGGCGCAATCGAGCCTCACTCCCCGAGCGAGCGCGCGTAGGCGCCGCGGAGCGCGTCATCCGACAGCGCTCGCACCGCCTCGGAGAGGAGCGCCTGCATCCGCTCGGCCCGGGCCTGAACCCGGGGGTCCGGGTGACCCGACCAGCGCAGCGGGTCGTACTCGGCGGAGAGCCGGGCGAAGGCGCGGGCCACCTCGTCGGTCCCCGCGTTCCGCGGGAGCCCGAGCACCGTGAAGTAGTCCGCGTCCTCCACCTGCGCCCAGCGGGCCTCGAGCCGCGCGGCGGCCACCTCCACCGTCTCCGCCCGCGCCTCCTCCTGCGAGGGCGCCTGGAGCTCGACCCACCCCAGCGCCACCGCCACCGCCAGCGCCTTGCGCCCCGGGTCCCGGGACACGCCCGTGGCGAGCAGCAGCTGCTGCACGGTGCGCTGGCCGTCGATCCCCTCCAGCAGCCGCCGCTCGCGGTCGCCGAGTCCCAGGCCTTGCGGGTCCACCCGCCGAAGCATCCTGGGAACCGCCCGCAGCGAGGGAACGAGCCGCTCCACCTCCTCCGCCGGCAGCCCGCGCCGCACTCCCTCCGCGGCGAGAGCCGAGAGCGGCCGCACCGCTGCCCGGCGTCCCTCCGGCGGGGGCGTGTCCGCGCTGAGGCGATAGAAGGACACCGGCTCGCTGAATGCCTCCAGGGCCCGGGCCTCGGTCAGTCGCTGCAGGAACGGCACCAGCTCGGCGTCGGTGATCAGCTTCCGGCGGAGCAGCTCCTGGATGAGCTCCGGCTCGCCAAGCCGGAGGATGCGCAGCTCACGGTCGGCAGCCGTGTCTACCAGTCCGTCGCGCACCGCGTGGTCCAGGACCGACTCGGTGGACACGGTGCTCGCCGCCGCCGCCAGAACGCCTTCCTCGAGCCAGAGCACCCGGAGCGCATCCGCGGAGCGGATCTCGAGTCTCGCCGTCGCCCGCCCTCCCTCGAGGCGAAAGAGAAGTGCGGCCAGATCCTCCAGCGTCACCCGCCCCGCGTCGGCGACTGCCCAGCGAGCACGCTCCGCCTCCCGGCGCGCGGCCTCCGACGCCTCGGCCTCGGCCTGGGCGCGGGCCTGCGCCTGCCGGCGTTCCTCGTCGGCGCGGGCACGGCGCTCCGCGCTCTCGCGAACCTGCTCGGTCTCCGCTCGCGCGCCCTGCAGCTCCTGGCGCAGGCGGGCGGCCTCGTCGGCCGCGGCCCGGGCGGTCTCCTCGGCCTCGGCCCGTGCCGTGGACTGCTGCGCGACACGGATCTCCGCCTCCGCCATTCCCCCGCGCCATTGCTCCAGCTCCTCGCGCTGACGGCGGGTCTCGGTCTTCAGCTCCAGCAGCTCGCGGCGGAGCTCGTCCGCCTGCGCGCGCTCGGCCTGCAACCACGCCTCGGCCTGCCGCCGCGCCTCCACCGAGGCCCGCTCCTCGGCCGCCAGCCGGGCGGCGAGCTCCGTCGCCTCGCGCTCCAGCGACTGGCTCGCCTCCGACAGCACGACGTTCGCCTCGCTGGCCTCGGACAGCGCCGCCCGGAGCTGCTCCAGCTCCGCCGCGTGCGCCTGCAGCTCGCGGCCGAGCCGGTCGATGTCCGCCTGCGAGCGGGCCTCGAGCGCCAGCCGGGCGTTGGCCTCGGACTCGGCGCGCGCCTCGGCCTCGCGCAGGGTGGTCGCCAGCAGCTCGGCCTCGGCCACGCCGGTCGCCTGTGCCGACTCGACCGCCGCCCGCGCCGCGGAGGCGCGCTCCCGCTCCCGGTGGAGCGCCCGCTCCAGCTCCACCCGAGCGGACTCCGCCGCCTCGTGGGCGGTGCGGGAGCGCTCGGCCTGCAGGCGGGCGCTGTCCGCCTCCGACCGTGCGGCAACGGCATCCGCTCGCGCGGAGTCCGCCTCGGCGCGAGCTGCCGCGGCGTCCGCCCGCGCTGCCTCCGCGCGGGTCCGGGCCTCGTCGGCGTCGATCCGTGCGACCAGCGCCGCGGCCGAGGCCTCGCGTGCGTCGCGGGTCCGGGTCTCGGCGAGCGCCTCGGCCTCCGCCCGAAGGCGCTGTGCCTCCTCCAGCGCCTGCTGCGCAGCCCGGGCCTGGTCCTCGCGGGCGCGCGCTTCCGAGGCGATGTCCTCCAGCAGCGCCGAGGCGCTCGAGCCGGTCTTCCCCGGCGGCGCCAGCCGGTCGTCGGTGGTCGCGCTCCAGGCCCCCGCGGCGACGGCGAGCATCGGGCCGGTGTGCTCCAGCTCGGGGTGGAGGCCGGGAAGCGACGGCTCCTCCGCGGCCTGGAGCAGCTCATTCTCGCCGATGGGCTCCGGCTCGGGCTCCGGCTCCGCCTCGAGCAGCGGGCCAGCGTCGAAGGCCTCGACGCGGTCCGGCGCCGGCAACGGAACCGCGACCGGTGCGAGCTCGGCCGGCTCGAGAATCGGCTCGAGAACCGGCTCGTACCCGGAAGACAGCATCGGCCCGGTGGGCGGCTCCCAGTCCAGGTCCATGGTCTCCGGGCCGACCTCGAAGGAAATGGGGCCGGTCCCGGTCCCGAACATGTCGGTCACCGACTCGTCGGTAGGAGGGTCCCCCGCCAGCGCCTGGTCCACTGCCTGGAGCAGCGTCTCCGCGCGGAATGGCGTTGGCAGCACCGACCCCCGATGCCCATCCACCATCCGACCGAGCAGCAGGATCCGGAGGCGGGCGGTCTCGGGGCGGGCGTGCAATTCCTGGAGGAGCGCCGCCCCCCGCCC
>RPRB01000023.1 GCA_003818285.1 Myxococcaceae bacterium | reverse complement strand
TTCCGGGAACACGTCCGGGCGCTCATCGTGGCGGAGAAGACCCGTCTCGATGCGGAGGCGGTCCCTCGCCAGGTGTCCTGAGCCCGGGCCCGACACCCGACCGTCACCCGGTGGACCCCGGAGTGGGGTCGCCAGGGCATTCCGGCTGCAACGAATCATCGCTGGGAGTGTCGGATCTCTTGCCGGGCTGGCGGCCGGCCATCTCGAGCAGGCTGGTACAAGAAGGCCTGCCCGAGGATCATGCGGGGCCCTGGGGGGTTCCCGGGCGGCACGAGGGGAGCGCCGCTCGGTTGGAGGCGACGATGCAGGGTCGGCTCGGTTGTGTCTTGGGTCTTCTGGTTTCCTCTCTGGCGCTGGCTCGACAGCAGGCCCCGCAGCAGTGGGGCCCGCCGCCGCAGGCTGCGCCGCCTCAGCAATACGTGCCCGCACCTGCACCCGCCCAGGTCGCGCCGGCGCAATACGCCCCGGCGCCGGCGCAGCAGTACGCGCCTGCGCCACAGGCCGCCCCACCTCAACAGTACGCGGCCCCTCCCGCTCCGGCTCCGGCGCCCGCGCAGTACGCCCCGGCGCCGCAGCAGGCCGCTCCGGCGCCGCAAGCCGCGCCGCCCCAGCAGGCCGCACCTCAGCAGGCACCGCCGCAGCAGTACGCTGCGCCACCGCAGGCAGCGCCTCCTCAGCAGTACGCGCCCGCGCCGCAGGCCGCGCCGCCCCAGCAGTACGCCGCGCCACCGCAGGCCCCGCCCCAGCAGTACGCCCCCGCGCCACAGGCCGCCCCTCAGTACGCGCCGCCTCCCTCCGCAGCACCGGGGGCAGCCGCCGGAGCCGCCGCCGGGGCCGCAGTGGCGGCTCCGCCCGCCGCCGCACCCGTCCCACAGGCCGCGCCGCCGGCCCAGTACTCCGCGCCCGCCCCACAGGCCGCTCCGCCGCAGTACACGGCGCCCCAGCCGGCCGCCCCGGCTCCCCAGGCCGCGCCCCTCCAGCAGGTCGCGCCGCCTGCGGCCGCAGGAGCCGCCGTGGCTGCGCCACCTGCCGCCGCGCCTCCGCCTGCCGCCGCCCCCGCCACCCAGAGCCCTCCGGCCAAGCCGCTCCTGCCGCCCGGAGCGGTCCCGGCCCAGCCGGCGCCTGCCGCTCCCGGGTCACAATCGGTCGACAACCAGCCGGGCAGGGCGGTCCAGGAGGACCTGCCAGCAGCGGGGCTGGCCCGCGAGGTCTACTACCGGGACATGCTGCGCGTCCGCTCGCACAAGACGGACGTCTACACCCAGAACGGCGCGCGTCAGCTCTCGGCGGTCGAGTTCTATCGGCTTGTCGGCCGGGGGGATCTCGCCGCCGCCTCCGAGGCGCGGAAGAGTGAGCGCGGGATCCTCTACGGCTTCGGATTCCTCACCTTCGCCGCGGGCGTCGCCTCGGGCATCTTGGTGACCAGCAACGCACAGAACCTCAACGATCCGGCCTGCTTCTCGCAGGGCACGAAGAGCTACAACGACTGCGTCGACCGCGCGCAGAAGACCAACCTCTACGGCGCCCTGCTCATCGGCGGCGGTGTCGTGGTGGGAGGGTTGCTCGCCACCATCGCGGCGCTCACTCCGGACATGGTGACCAGCGCCGACGAGACCGCGAAGCTCGCCGACCAGTACAACCGCAACCTCTCGAGGCGGCTCAACGCTGCCGCCGAGCCACGGGTGCAGGTCACGCCGATCTTCGGAAAGGACGGCGGAGGCATCGCCGCCCGCTTCACCTTCTAGGGGGAGGCGAGGGACACCGGGGCCGGCCCGGGTGGTTCTTCCGGTGCCGGCCGCCGGCTCCCACGCACGAGGAGGACCCCCGCCGCGGTGGTCGCGAGCGCGAGGGCCAGGACCATCGGCGACTGGAGCCGGTCGGCCAGGCCCGGGATCCGATCGAGCAGCACCTGCGCCCCGTTGTTCACCAGGTGGATGAGCATCCCGGGGAGGATGCTCCCGCTCTCCAGCGCCACCCACCCCAGGAGCAGGCCGACCGCCGTCGCGGCGAGCACGTGGTACGGGTTGACGTGGAACAGCCCGAAGACGAGCGCGCTGCCTGCGACGGTGATCCACCGCGAGCCGCTGCGCCGGAGCCCGGCGAGGACCACGCCGCGGAAGGTCACCTCCTCGGCGACCGCGGGGAGCAACGCGACCAGGAGCAGCGCCGTGCCCAGCCCGAGCTGTCCCTGCTTGCCGAGGAGCTCGCCGAGCCAGTCGGAGTAAGCCCGGGCCCCCGGGAAGCGCAGGAGCTGCGCCCAGACCACCGCCCCCACGCTCCAGCCGCCCGCGGCGAGCAGGACCGTGGCCGCCCAGCCCCGCCCGGTGGGCCAGCGCAGCTGCAGGGTGTCTCGGAGCGGAACGCGAAAGAGCCGGCACCAGAGCAACGACGGAGCCAGGAAGAAGCCGAGCTGGGAGACGAGGATGAGCGCCACCACGCCGCCCCGGCGCTCGATCAGCGCCGATCCGTAGAAGGTCAGGACCAGGAGCACCGCGGCGAAGGCCAGCGCGTTGCCCGGGCTCAGCTCACGTGCCTGGCGGAGTCCGGGCGAGAGCACGTCGCGCCAGGGCTTCTCGCCCGAGAGCAGCACCTGCTCGCTCTGGAACACTCGGGCCGCGAGGAGGATGCCCAGCACCGCCCAGGCGAGGCTCACCGCCCAGACCACGGTGATCTGCGTGGCCCCTGCCTTGCCGACGAGGATGTCGTGCACGAGGAGCGTGACGTTGAGGAGCGGGACCAGGGCGGTCCCCGCGGTGAGCTCGGCGCCGGGGAGGAAGCTGGCGAAGCCGGCGACCATCACCAGCAGCAGGATCGGCATCAGGTAGCTCTGACCCTCACGGTAGCTCCGGGCGAGGACCCCGACAGCCATCAGGAGCGCGACGATGAGCAGGGCCGCCGGCAGGACGGTGAGGAAGATGGCGCCGGCGCCGGAGAGGCCAAGCGAGAAGCGCGCGCCTGCCTCCATCGCGGCGGTCGCCCGGGAGAGGGTCAGGGCGATCGACCCGAGATTGCACACCGTCGCGGCGAGGGTGAGCGCCAGCACGGCCAGGTACTTGCCGGCGACGATCTCCACCGACCTCACCGGCGCGGTGAGCAGCGTCTGCAGGGTTCCCCGCTCCTTCTCGCCGGCGGTCAGGTCGAGCGCGGCGTAGAAGCCCGAAGTCGCCACCAGGACGAGGAGGAGGTAGGGAAGGAGCGCCGCGGCGAAGCTGGCGCCACGACGGGCGGCGTCGGCCAGGTCCTCCTCGTGCACATCGAGCGGTGTCGCCGCCGCGGCGTCCTGCCCCAGCGCCGTCATCCGCTGGCGGAGGAGCTCAGCACCGTGCTCGGTCAGGGCGCGCGAGACCCGGCGCTCCATCGCGTCCGAGTCCACGTTGGTCGAGTCGGCCAGGACGCGGACCGGGGTGCTCGCCCCCGAAGCGCCCGGTGGCGTGAGCAGGATCACGTGGACCTTCTTCGCGGCGACCAGCGTCCGTGCCTCGGCTTCGGGCTCGGGCGGGGGCAGGGCCCGGCGGTCGACGATCTCGGCCCGCGCCTGCTGCTCGACGGCGCGCAGCGTGTCCTCCGGCACCGGCCCCCACGCGGCGATCCGGGCCCGCGTGCGCTCGAGCTCGCCGCGCTTGTCGGTGGCCACCGAGCCCAGGAGCGTGAAGAGCAGCGGATAGATGAGCGCCGGGACCACGAAGGCCATGACCACCGTGCGGCGATCGCGAAGCGTCTCCACCAGGTCCTTGCGAAAGATGTGAAGGACGATGCGAGGTCTCACGCGGCGACCTCGTCGCCCACCCGGGCCAGGAAGGCGTCGGTGAGCGTCCGGGCGCCGGCCCGTGCGCACACCTCGGGGATGGTCCCCTGATCGAGCACCCGGCCCCGGTGGAGCAGGACCACGCGGTCGCAGAGCGCCTCGGCGTCGCCGAGCACGTGGGTGCTGAGGAGGATGGACTTGCCGGCCGCACGCGCCTCGCGGAAGGCCTGGAGGAGGAAGCGGCCGGTCACGACGTCCAGCGCCGTGGTGGGCTCGTCGAGGATGAGCGCCGGCGGGTCGTGGACGAAGGCGCGCGCGATGTTCGCCCGCTGCTTCTGGCCGGCCGAGAGCTTGCCGCATTGCCGGTCGGCGAAGTCGGAGAGCCGGAAGCGAGCCACGAGAGCCTCGATGCGCGGCGCGAGCGCCGCTTCGGGGATGTCGTGCAGCCGGCCGAAGTACCGGAGGACCTCCCGGGGGGTGAGACGCTGGTACAGCGCCGTGTCGCCGGTGAGGAACCCGAGGGCCCGCTTCAGCTGGAAGGCCTCGCCCTCGGTGCCGTGGCCGGCGACACGCACCTCGCCGGAGGTCGGGGTGAGCACCCCGGCGAGCATCCGGAGGACGGTGGTCTTGCCGGCGCCGTTGGGACCGAGCAGGCCCACGACCTCTCCGGCGGAGACGGTGAAGCTCACGTCGGAGGCGGCCACCACCTCGCCGTAGCGCTTGGAGAGTCCCCGGGCCTCGATCATCCTGGACGGAGGGCTCGTACCACACACAGCCGTCGTGCCGTGCCGGCAGGACGGGCCCGTAACGAGGTGTCTGGCACCTCGGGCAGGCACCTCGGGTACGCACCTCGGGTACCGGCACCTCGGTACCTCCCGACGGCACTTCCCGGCCGACGGCCGGCTGGGAACCCCGACTCGGAGAAGACCTCAGGACACGACAACGGGTGAGGACCGTCGACCAGCGCGGACGGTGCCGTCCGGTGAGCAAGACCGACGAGGTGATGCCCCCCGTCTCGGCTGCCGGGCAAACAACGTAACGAGGTGTCTGGCACCGCTCGGGGGGGCACCGCTCGGGGGGCACCGACCGGCACCCCCCGACGCACGTTCGAGGCGGCACCGGGGGGGCACCTCCGGGCGCCCTCCCCGTCAGGGTCCGATCGACACTCCGGCTACTTCTGGATCTGCGGGAACGTGCTGCCCGTGAACCAGCAGATGCCGGTTCCGGGATCCTGGCCGTAGAGCGCCCCGACCTCCATGTTGCAGCTCACCGGATAGAGGGGGTTCACGCCGGAGCCTGCCGCTCGCCCGTTCGCCGGATCGGCGAACGGATTGCAGTCGGCGTCCGTGGCGCAGGTCGCGATCGGCGTCAGCAACAGGCCGTGGTAGCTCGCGCTGCAGGATCCGATGGTGTAGGTCGCGTCGCTCTCGGCCTGAGAGCCCTGGTACTCCGGGGCGCTCAGGAACCGGGTGTTCGTCAGGGTGACCGACCGCGGCGGATTCGGAGGGTTCCCGTCGCTCAGAGCGGCGACGGCGTTGGCCGTGGTGAAGGTCGGAACCGTGCAGACTCCCTGCGCGTCGGGCGAGTCGCCGATCTGC
This sequence comes from Myxococcaceae bacterium, assembly GCA_003818285.1. Taxonomy (GTDB): domain Bacteria; phylum Myxococcota; class Myxococcia; order Myxococcales; family Myxococcaceae; genus RPRB01. The sequence goes on along the minus strand of RPRB01000023.1, from coordinate 33,364 downwards.
CCTCGGCCCACGTCACCGGTCGAGGCCGGGAAGTCCGGATTGCCATCAGCGTCGGTCGGCAGCATCGACTCTGCGCGGAAGACCACCTCGCGCTGCTCGGCACCGAGCTTGTCGAAGCGGAGGTTGTCCGCCAGCCGCGGCGGGAGCACGGAGTCGTCGCATCCCGCTCCGCCGGTCACCGCCCCCGTGCGGTCCATCACGAACAGGTACCCGCCCAGCCCCGGGCGCTGCACCAGGCAGGTGGTGTTCACCTCTCCTCCGCAAGCCGCGAGCATCACGAGGAGAGGCACCACAAGGAACGAAGGCTTGAACATGGTGTCGTCGGTCCTCAGAAGGTGAAGCGGGCGGTGAACCGGAAGCTGCGCACGGCCTGGTACTGCAGAGCCCGGCCCCAGTTCGGGTTGATCGCGTAGGTCTGCGGCTGCTGGTCGGGATCCGGCAGGACAACTGTCTTCAGCTCTGGCCCGTTCGGCCCGGCCACCACTCCACCGCGAGGCAGGTTCCCGTTCGCCCCGTACGGGGGAGGCACACTGCCCTGCTTCCCATTGATGATCGGCCCGGGGTCGCGCCCGCCGCCGGTCAGCGACGGCAGGACCACGTACTCCTCGTCGACCCGGATCGGGTTCTGGAAGTTGAAGAGATTGAACCCGTCGACCCCGACCGAGATCACGCTGTCCTTGCCCAGCCGGAGGTTCAGCGCGAGCCGGGCATCGACGCTGTGCACCCACGGGAGCCGCCCACCCTGCCCGCGCTCGAGGATGTACACGTTTCCCGGGCCGTAACCGGTCTCGTTGGACGGGCCGGTGTAGCTGATGGGTGGTCCCGACGCGCCGGTGTACGTCAGGCCGAGGGTGAGGCTCAGCACCGGCGTGACGATGAACTCCTTCGCTGCAAAGAACTTGATGGTGTGGGTGATGTCGCCAGACAGCGGCCCGTCCTGGTTCACCAGGAGCTGGGCCAGGTCGAAGGTCGCGTTGATGTTGGGATCGAGCTGCCCGGTTCCGTTGACGAACAGGCCCTCGTAGTTCCCTCGCAGCTGTGCCCAGGTGTAGCTGACCTGCGCCTGCCAGAGGTCGCTGAAGTTCTTCGTGAACTGGACGGTCACCGCGTGGTACGTGCGCGTCGCCTTGGGGAAGGACGTGGCGATGCCCTCGCCGGGGTTCCCGACGAAGTAGGTGTTCCCGTTGTCGGCCGACATGTCCTCGATGGTGCGGACCAGGTTCCGGTACGTGTAGGAGACGCCGACGCGGGCGCTGGGGAAGACCTCGTACTCGCCGCCGGCGACGACCTCGTCGTTGGTGGTCGGCTGCAGGTTCGGATCCACCGCCGTCTTGTCCACCGCGAGGTTTCGCCACTTCACGTTGGGCCTGGCGATGTTCGACCCCCGGTTGGCCGTGGCCAGGTCGCAGCCCGCGACTCCGACGACGCGCGGATCGCAGTCGTGGTTGGCGATCACCAGGCTCTCGCCGGAGAGCGCCCGGTCGGCGATGTCCAGCGGGATCGCCTCGTAGTAGCGGCCGTAGTTGGCGAAGATCTTCGAGCGGCCCTGCTGCGTCGGATCCCACACGAATCCGATGCGCGGCGACCACTCGTTGCCGAGCTTCATCGCCAACAGGCCATCCTTGTCGTAGAGGTACTGGCCGTCCCACCGCAGGCCGACGTTCAGCGTGACCTTGTCCAGGATGCTCCAGCTGTCCTGGACGAAGCCGCCGATGATCACCGACTTGCTCTTGACGGTGAGGATGCCGTTGCCAGTCGGCGTGTCGATGTCCGAAAGGAATCCGAACCGCCGCGCCTCCTGGACGCCGAGGGAGTTCCCCGGCGCCACCCCACCGGGACCGAAATCGAAGTACCAGGCCCCGCCGCCGTAGGTCTTGAGATGTTCGTAGTAGGAGAGGCTCCCGTCGACACCGGCCTTGATCACATGGTGGCCGAGCGCGGCGAGCAGATAGGTGAGGGTCGCCTTCCCCTGGAACGAGTCCAGCGTCTGGCGCTCGAGGAAGTTGGGCCCACCGTAGAGATTCCAGGTGGTCTGACACTTCGTGGTGCGGTCACCGGTTCCGCACGCGTCTCTGACGCTCGCCGGGACCTGGTCCTCGAAGTCGAGCACGTTGCTGACGTAGAGGGGCTGCAGCGACGGGATGCCGGCGAGCGTGTTCAGGTGGTGGATGTTGTCGAACCCGCTCCCGTCGCCCGGCGCGCCCTCGTCGAGCTGGTGGTGCCAGCCGAGCCGCACGTCGAGGAGCAGCTTCTTGTCCAGGAAGCTGCTGTTCAGCTCCCCGCTCAGGTCGTAGGCCGTGTCGTTGGTCAGGTAGTGGTTGGAGTTGAAGGTCTGGAAGGTGTAGCCGCTGAGCGCGAAGGGAGCACGGTTGGCAAGCCCACCCGGCGGCCGGACCGAGAACGCCGCGTCGCTGCCGCCCGTGGTCGGCGTTCCGGTCACCGTGAGGCTCAGGCGGTGATCGGAGCTGATGAGGTAGGTCAGCTTGCCGATGAACTGGAACGACTTCTCGTCCGCGAACCGGCGCTGATCGCTGTTGGGGATGAGCGAGTAGGCCTGGTTTCCGTCGGCATCGGTCTGACCCGGGTTCTCGATGTAGAACTGCCGGGTATACGAGTACCGCGTGAAGCTCGGCTGGATGCCGGCAAAGAACCAGAGCTTGTCCTTGATGATGTAACCGCCGAGCGTCGCCCCGAAATCACCGATGTTGTACAGCTCGCGCTTTCCGGAGACGACCGCTCCGGCGGTGGTCACCGTCTTGGCGCGACCCTGGAGCGCGCCAGGGGTGAACGTGCCCCACACGCTCCCGTGGAACTCGTTGCCGCCTGACTTGGTGACGCCGCTCACCGCGCCGCCCGTCGTGCGCCCGTACTCGGGCATGTAGCCGCCGGTGATGACGTTCACCTCGTCGAGGAACTCGACCGTGAGCGGGGTGCCGAGGACTCCGTAGGCCGGGTTGTTCACCGACAGGCCGTCGATCAGGTACGAGTTCTCGGGCGAGGTCGCGCCGCTGATCGAGATGCCGTAGAGGTCTGCCGCCGCCTGGGGAGCCGCGGTGGCGATCGAGTCGAACGAGCGGACCGCCCCGCCAATGCCGCCCGCGCGGCTCAGCGCGAAGTTGCGAAGGAAGTCCTGATTGATGGTGGCTCCGACCGCGCTGGAGCCCACGTCCACCACCGGGGCCGCACCGGTGATGACGATGGTCTCGCTCTCGAGCGCCTCGGGCAGGAGCTCCAGGTTGAGCCGCAAGGTCCGGTCCGCCGCGACGTCGATCCCGGTCCGGGTGTACGGGCGATACGTCTCCTTCTCGAACCGGAGGGTGTACGTGCCCGGCGGCAGCTGCGGGATCCGGTACAGCCCCGTCGAGTCCGTGACCACCACCTGCTCTCCCTGCAGGCTGGGCGAGGTGGCCGTCACGACCACGTCGGGAACCGGAGCGTGGGTCTGGGTGTCGACCACGTTTCCGGTGAGGACCGAGGTCGCCCCCTGCGCAAGAACCACCGAGGGGAGCAGCGCGGCAGCGAGCGCGAGCGCGCCAACCCCTCTCGAACGAATCAATCGCACGAACATCCCTCCTCCGTTTCGAGGAGGGATACCGGAGCGTGCTCGATCACTTCCGTGGTCCGACCAACCGGTACGACGCTGGTACCCGTGGTCCGAACGACCGGTACGGGGCTGGTACGCGCGAGCGCCGATGCGGCCGCAACGAAGCGCGTGCTGGGTGTCGTGCGTCGCTGCGCGGAGGAGGCGGCACGAGGACAATCGGCCGCCGCTGCTTCTTCCGGTGCCGGACACGTCGAGGCCGGCAACCACGTCGCAACGGTCCGGCTCGAACTCCTCGCGCGCTGACTTGACGACTCACTGACGCGCCGGTCGACGTGCCAGACATCTCGTGACGGCGACCGGTGCGCGGTGAAACCGCTCTCCAGCAAGGGTGCGACCGCGGCGGTAACGAGGCCGGTAACGAGGTGTCTGGCACCCGCGTGCGGGCACCCGCGTGCGGGCACCCGGTTGGCCGTTGCCGGTTGCACGCACTCGGCTTTCGTCCCCGTGGAGGTGCCCTGAGTGCGAGCCCCCTCGGACCGGACACCCTCCGGCCTGCTCACGTCCTTTCCGCGGGTTGGCTGCGAGCGCGCCCCCGTCGGCTCCGGGAGGCTCGACGTGCCCGGGTTCGAGGTGCCAGACACCTCGTTACCGGACACCTCGTTACCGGCTCGAGGTGCCAGGTTCGAGGTGCCAAACACCTCGTTACCGGGTTCGAGGTGCAAGGTTCGAGGTGCCAGACACCTCGTTACGGACTCGTTACGGCCGCCTCGGCACCAACCTCGTGACGGGATACCCCGACCGCCTCACGTCGTCTCCGAGGGATCCGCCGCGAGCGCGCCCATCAGCTCGGACCGAGTCGACACGCCCACCTTCTCGAACAGGCGCGAGAGCGTGTTCCGGACGGTGTTGGCGGAGATCCCGAGGTCTCGGCCGATCTCCCGGTTGGTCAGGCCCGCCCTGAGCTTCTCCACGATCTCCCGCTCGCGCCGGGTGAGCCCCGAGGTGGTCAACGGACCGCCCACCAGCTGGGCCCGCGTGCGAACTCCCGTCTTGTCGAAGATCCGCACCAGCACGTTGCGTACCGCCGCGACTGACCGCCCGGTCGCCAGCGCGATCTGCGCGTTCGTGTACCCGAGCCGCACGTACTCCACCACGTCGGCCTCCCGCGGGGTGAGCGCACGCGAAGGACCGGCGCTCATCGCCGTGCCCTCGTCCGCGAGGATGAGCGTCGGTAGAAGCGCCCGGAGCCAGTCGACGTCCCTGACTCCGAACGCCCCCCCTGCCCGCTCCACCGTGAGAACCGCCCGCGTGCGTCCGAGGCGCTCGAGGTCCAGGCGCAGCACCGCTCGCCGGCGCTCCGGCTCCGGCGCGGAGCGAAGCTCGCCGCCGGTCACCGGTCCATCGGGGTTCCCGTCGCACGCCGGGCCGGACATCACGCACGCCGGACCCCGCTCCTCGCCGGCGCGACCAGCGACCCAGCTCAGCCCGGGGTACACGACGCGAAACTCGCCGAACGGCGGAACCTCCTCCCAGACCGCGCGGTCGAAGGGGAGCGCACGGGAGAGCAGCGCGAGCGCCCGCCCTCGGAACTCGGCCTTGCACGCCGAGGCGAGCGCCAGGCGCGTGAGCTCGGGGACCAGCTCGGAAGGATCGGACGGCTCGGGCCGAACCGCGGGCTCCACTGGCAGAGGCGCGGTCATCGACCACCTCCCGCCGCCGCGTTCGACAGCAGCCGCGAGGTCGCCAGCCCTACCAGCTCCAACCGCGTCCCCACGCCGGTCTTCCGGTAGAGCCGCACCAGCTGGTTCCGCACCGTGGCCGGCGACGTCCCCAGCGCCCGCGCGATGTCCTCGTTCCGGAACCCCCGGACGAGGTACTCGAAGATCTGCCGTTCCCGAGGCGAGAGACGAGCACCGATCGTCTCCCCGACCTCGACCTGCCGCTCGTCCCCCAGCTGCAGGACGGGCTGGAGCTGATCGAGCAACCGGAGCTCCGCGGTGGAGAAGGGATGGGTTCTGGAGAGCGACAGCGCGGACGTCGACCGCTCGCCGACCCGGAGTACGCAGCACATGAGCTTACGCTCCGTGGCGGACCAGTCCCGCTCACCCGGTCCACACAACAACAATCGCGCCGGAGGACGCAGCTGCGCTCGGAGATCCGAGCTTTCCTCCGACCAGAGAGTGATCACCCGTCGCGCGCTGGTGTTCCACACCGCGACCGTCTCGTCCCCGGACAAGGGCGGCAGGCTGGCGAAGGCCGCGGCCTCCAGCGTCAGCACAGCCCTCAGCCGCTCGAGCACGCCGCGCCTGAACCCGAGGCGGCTTCGCGCCTGGCAGGCCCACTCGGCGATTTCGGGGAGCAGCGACGTGACGGCGAGGCTCAACGCGCTCGAATCCGGGACCCCCGTCACGCTCCCCTCCCCCGGTGGGGCCCCTGATCGAGACCGTAGGGCATCTGCACCACCCCAGGAAAGGCCCCTAGAACGAACGTTCTAGTGACTTCCGTCGCTTGACCGACACGTACCCAGCGCGACTGGTGCGAACGAACCCGATGCGGTGCCGGTTCCCGGGCGACATCCAACCCCGGCATCGTGCTCGCGCTGCCTCGAGAGGACCTGCTTCCCTGCCTTCGGGCGATCGGCGATCCACTGCGTCTCCGGATGCTGGTGCTCCTTGCCCACCCCCCGGGGGCACGCTCCGGACCCTTCGCCGACAGTGAACCGGGGATGTGCGTGTCGGACCTCCGCGCCCGGATAGGCCGCGCGCACGCGCTCGTGTCCCACCACGTCCAGGTCCTGCTCCGGGCGGGTCTCATCCGCCGCGTCCGACGAGGTCGCTGGTCATTGCTTCAACTGGACACCGGCCGGGTCGCCGCGCTCGGAGATCAGATTGCGGCGCTGGCGAGCGATCAGTTTCAGGCCCGGCACCCGAACCCGGGCGCGATGGACGCTCCCCTCCCGGCCGTCGCCGTTCGGATCGGGTCCTCGGTGATGCCGGTCGTCCCTCTCGCCCCCAGCCGTCCGGTTCCGCGCGGTGGCGGCAGTGGAACCGACACCACCGGCCCCTCCTCCTGGTGAGGGAGAGCGGACGCCCGTCCTGCATGCCGGAGCGCTGCGGGAGACCAGGCGCGCCTCCCGGCGGACAGGCGCCGGGCCTCGAGCTCCGGAACGGCGACCACCCCTTCCCGCCTCTCAAGCCTTCCGGCGAGGCCCGAACGCCCGCTTCACCTCCGGATGCGCCGCGAGGAGCGCCAGTGCTCGCGCCAGCAGCGTCTTCCCCGGCTCCATCCGATGCCAGGTGGACGCGCCGGACGGATGGGGAAGCGGGATGACGTCCGCGCGGTGCCCCTCGAACACCAGCCGGTGCGACGTGCCCACCACCTCCGCCAGCCCGCCGCGATGGCCCATCACCTCGGCGATGGCCAGGGTTCCCACCGGCACCACCAGCCTCGGACGCATGAGCTCCATCTCGGCGCGCAGCCACCGCCGACAGCGCGCCACCTCGTCCGGATCCGGCCGTCGATCGCCGCCCCCGGGCGCCTTCCCCGGGAAGCAGCGGGTGACCGCCGAGAGGTACATGTGCCTCCGGACGGTCTGCTCGTCGGCGCCCAGCACCGAGGCGAACCACCCGAAGAGCGTGCGCCCGGCGGTCCAGGCGAACGGCTTCCCCAGAGAGGCCTCGCGCGGCCCCGGAGCCTGGCCGACGAGGAGAATCCGCGCCGGTTGTGCGGAAGGGTGGACGGGCGTCCCCACCACCCGTGGGCAGGCACGGCACCCCGAGAGCTCGGCGTGCAGATCCAGGAGTCTTTCTCGGGTGGTGGGCATGCGTCGTCAGGTTGTCCGAGCATTCAGCAGAAGAGTAGCCTCGGAGGGTCGCACCCCTCTCCCGCGATGTCCGCCTCCATCGAAGCCACCCATCCTCCATCGCGGCCGGGCGCGGGCCCTCCGCACATCCCCGGTTACCGTCTGGAGAAGCTGGTCGGCAAGGGCGGGATGGGCGAGGTCCACCGCGCGGTCCAGCTGAGTCTCGGCCGTGTGGTGGCGGTGAAGATCCTCTCCGGCGAGCTCGCCGCCGACCCCACCTTCGTCGCCCGGTTCGACAAGGAGGCCGCGGCGCTCGCCACCCTCAGCCACCCCAACGTGGTGAGCATCGTCGACAAGGGGAAGGCGGAGAACACCTATTACCTGGTGATGGAGTACGTGGACGGGCCCTCGCTCCGCGAGGTGATGCGCTCGCCGCTGCTCGACATCCCCGGCGCGCTCCGGATCATCATGGAGATCGCCCGGGCCATCGACTACGCGCACAGTCGCGGGGTCGTGCACCGCGATCTCAAGCCGGAGAACATCCTCTTCGACGAGCAGGCGGGCGGCATCGCCAAGGTGACCGACTTCGGCCTCGCGACGTTCTTCGACGACAGCAAGCTCACCAGCCGGTTCAACGTCACCGAGACCCACGTCTCGATGGGCACGCTGAGTTACATGGCGCCCGAGCAGCGGGTGGACGCGAAGAACGCCGACCACCGTGCCGACGTCTACTCGCTCGGGGTGATGCTCTACGAGCTCCTGGTGGGCGAGGTCCCCATCGGCACCTTCGACCCGCCGAGCCAGCGCCGGCCGGGCACCGACAGGCGCCTCGACAACATCGTCCTCCGCTGCCTCAAGCCCTCTCCCGCCGATCGCTACCAGCGAGTGGCGGACCTGATGCTCGACCTCGAGCCGTTCGCGCCGGTGTCGTTCAGCCAGGTGCCGCGGAAGATCTCCCGGGTCGAGCAGCTGAAGAACCAGGTCCGCGCGGTCCTCCGCAAGGCGCTCCGGGTCGCCGAGATCGCAGTGGTAGTCGCCGCCTTCGCCGTCCTGGGCATCAGCTGGGCCCGGAGCCGTTACCACCCGCCCGCCCGACCTTCCCCCGGCACTGCCCTGACCTCGCCCGAGCTCCGGCTCGAGACGGCCACCACCTCGCCCGGCCGCATCGCCGACACCAGCACCGTCCGCCGGATGGTGCTCGGCGAAGGGCCGGACCCCATCCCCCTCATCGCCTGGGGCCGGATCCCCGGGCTGGAGGGCCGGACGGTGCGCTTCCCCGCCACCTCCGACGACGTCGGCGTCGGACGCTTGAACCTCGACCTGGTCGACCGGGACGGCATCTCCGCCCAGCTCATCGCCGACGTGACCGCCACCGCGCCCCCGTCCTCCTTCTGGGCCGGCATCCGCGAGCAGCTCCTCGGCGTGACCCGCGAACCGCAGTCGGCGCTGGTGCTGCTGGGCAGCCCCGGGCGGTACGTGGCGGTCATCGTCTCCGGGGCCGGTGAGCCGGTCGCGTTCGAGTGGGCGCTCGGCGAGCGGAGAGGCACCATGCTCGGCCCCCCGAGCCCGCTCGGCGGTGCCGCGCACGTGAAGCTGGAGGTCGATCGGGCCGGGCAGCTCCAGGCCTTCGTCGGGACGGACATCGACCAGCGGCCAGTGGGCGAGCCCCTCTACCTGGGGACCGACTGGCGCAACAGCTTCGGCGCGCCCCCCACTCCCGCCCTGGGATGCATCGACGGGGAGTGCACGTTCCGTCAGGTGGGTTACGAGATCGGCCGGGAGCCGCCGGATCTTCCCGAGCCACTGGTGCTCACCGAACCTTCCACCACGCCGAAGTCGAAGACGGTTGCCAAGGGAACCACGAAGCGCAAGACCTCCAGCGACAAGAAGACCCTCTTCCTGCGCTCCCCGGCACCCACCACCCGCCAAGCGAAGAAGTGACCGCGGGTCCGCCCCGATTCACTGGAACCCTCCGATGCGTCGTGTCCTCTCTGCCCTGGTGCTTGCGCTCTGCGCCTGCGCCCATGTCCCACCCTCTCCCACCGCGGTCCTCGACGAGGCCGCCGGACGCGCGAAGGACGCCGGAGCGCCTGCCCGGACGGTGGCGCTCGCAGGCTTCCATGCCCTCCTGGTGGAGAACCAGCCCGAGCGCGCCCGGGCGCTGGCCCAGGACGCGCTCCGGAGGGACGGTGTCGAACCCTACGCCCTGGCCCTCGAAGAGGTGCTCGCGCAACGGGACGGGCATCCCGAGGCGGCGCTCGACGCGGCCCTGCGGCTGGTCCGGGGCGCACCGAGGCATCCGCTGGCCGTGGTCGCCGCGCGGCAGATCCAGGAGATGGCGGGACTCGCCGGCTCGCTCGATGCGCGCATCCTCGCCGACGCACCCCGTGCGCTCGCGGCCGGGGCCGACGGCGAGACCGCGGTCCTGCTCCGGCAGGCGCTGGCGCAGCTGCAGTTCCTCGGCGATCGGCCGGAGCTGGCCGAGACCCGCGCCGCGGCAGGCATCCCCGCGGAGGTCACCCTTCTCGGGCCGCTCTCGCCCCTGCACCTGCTCGCGTTCGGCGAACGCACCGAGCCCGAGCGCAGCGGCGCCATCCCGGAGACGCTGTCCGGACCCTTCGGCGCGCTGAGCCCCCGGACCCTTCCCCTGACCTCGGGACGGCTGTCGCTGGAAGCCGAGGGGCTGAGCGGGGACGTCTACGTGATGGCGGTGGACGTCGAGGTGCCCGCCGCGGGGCTCTACGTGGTCCGGGCGACCAGCCCGAGCACGCACCGGATGCTCCTCGACGGCAGCCCGCTCCACGAGCGCCGGACGTACGAGCGGCCTGGCTCCACCGTCGCCGCCCGCGCGGTTCGCCTCGAGCCGGGGGTGCACCGGCTCATGGCCGTGCTCCTCAAGGAGGAGCGAGCCGGCTCGCTGTCCTTCACCGTGTCCCGGGCGGATGGACAGCCGTCGGGCGTGCGCTTCTCGCCGGCGCGCGGGCCGGCCCCGCGCTGGAGCGGAGCGAAGGTGGAGGACGCACCGAGGTTCTATCCGGACGCGACGAGCGTCGAGGCGGCCCTGGCACCCGAAGCAGGACGATCGCTGGCGAGCTACCTCGCGGCGCGGGACGCCGAGGCACGAGACGTCGATGGCGCGCGACGCCTCCTCGCCGGGCTCGGGGCCCTGCCCGCGGCCGCGCCCTGGAACGTGCTCTCGGCCGACCTCGCCGTCCGTGACCGGAGCCTGCCCAGCAAGGTGGGTCAGGGCCGGGCCACCCGGGACCTCGAGGTCGCCGTGGAGAGGGATCCCGCCAACGTCGGCGCCCTCGTCGCCCGGGGTCTCCTGGCGGTCAACGACCAGCGGGTGGACCAGGCCGTGGGGCTCGCGGCCCGGGCACGCGCGGCGCACTCGCCCGTGGGCACCCCGGTGCTCGGGCTCGAGTCGCGCATCGCGCTCGCCCAGGGAGTCGACGCGCAGGCCGACACCCTCGCCCGCCAGAGCCTCGACCAGATCTCCGGTCTCTGCGAGGCGCTCCTGGTCCGCTACGACGTCGCGCGACGCCGGGACGCGATCGCCACGACCGACTCGCTCCTCGACGCCATCTCCACCTGCCCCGGCGAGCAGCTCCGGCGGGTGAATCACTGGAAGACTCGCGGACAGAACGACCGCGCGTTGACCGAGCTGCGGCGGCTTCGCGGGCGGCAGCCCGGCGACGTGGTGCTCGGAACCCAGGAGGCGGATCTCCTGGTGGCCCTTCGGCGGATGGACGAGGCGACTCAGGTGCTCCGGTCGCTCACCGCGCTCCGTCCGCGCGACCCTTCTCTCTGGAAGCGGCTGGGGGACACGCTCGCCCTGGGCAAGCACGATGCCGAGGCGATCGCCGCCCGCGAGCAGGCGCTGGTTCTGGACGGCTCGGACCTGGCCCTGCGCCGGACGGTGGAGCGCGCGAGGACCGGGAAGGAGATCCTCGCCAACTTCGCCATCGACGGCCGCAAGGCGCTGAGGGCCTTCGACGCGCGGGGGAGCAACGTCGAGGGCTCGAGCGTGCTGGTGGTGGATGCCGCCGCGACGCGGGCCTTCGCCGACGGGTCGATGGTGGATCGGGTCCACACGGTGGAGAAGGTGCTCGACCAGAGCGCAGTGGCCCGGGTGGCCGAGGTGCAGGTTCCCCAGGGCGCGCAGGTCCTCGCTCTGCGCACGCTGAAGGCGGACGGCACCGTGCTCGAGCCAGAGAGCCTGGACAAGGACACGGTCAGCCTGCCGGGTGTGGGCGTGGGGGACGCGGTCGACTTCGAGTACCTCCTGGCCCACCCGACGCGGCGAGCAGCGAGCCCGGGCTGGACCGCCGGCGCCTTCTACTTCCAGGTGGGCGGGGTGGCCGATGACTGGGCGACCTACGCGGTCGTGGCTCCCCGCGGCTCGGGGATGACCGTCGACGCGCACAACATGCCCGCACCGACGATCAAGACCGAGGGGGGGCTGGACGTGCTCCGGGCGGAGGTCCGCGGCGCGCCCGCGCTGGTCCCCGAGCCCAACGCGCCTCCGTCCGGGACCGAGCAGCTGCCGTTCCTCGTCGTCGGCGCGGGCGACACCGGCCCGGGCGGGCTGCTCACCGCCACCGGCGACGCGCTGAGTGCCCGCGCACAGCGCACCTTCGAGGTCGAGGCGTTCGCCCGGGCAGCCGCGGCAGGGAAGTCCGGGCTCGACGCCGTGCGCGCGCTGCACGCGGCGGTGATGGACCGCATCTCGGGCCGGGACGCGGGGCTTGGGCTCACCGCCGCGAGCACCCTGGCCCAGGAGCGCGGAAGCCGGCTGTGGCTCTTGAAGGCGGCGCTCGAGGCCGAGGGCTTCCCGGCCCGGGTGGCAATGGTGCGGACCTTCGCCACCGACCCGAACCCCTACCGCTTCCCCAACGAGGCGCTCTTTCCCTATGGGTGCCTGCGGGTGGAGGTGCCAGGCCACGAGCCGGTGTGGCTGGACACGGTGATTCGCTACGGACCGTTCGGGCTCTTGCCGGAGCAGGCGGCGAACGGACGGGAGGCGTACCTCTTGCCCGAGCCCACGCGGCCGCTGGTGGCGGTGAAGACCCCGGTGCAGCCACCGCTCGGCGGGCGCGAGGTGAGGCTCGACCTCGCGCTGGCCGAGGACGGGACGCTGAGCGGCGACGTGCTCGAGATCTACAGCGGATTCGAGGCGGCGCAGCTCGCGGAGACCCTCGAGGGCGTGTCCAACGAGCAGCGCGACCAGGCCCTGCAGCAGGCGCTGTCCCGGTACTTCGGGGGTGCGGAGCTGTCGAACCTGCGGCTCGACGTGAAGCGGGCGGTGGGCGCGCCGCTCTCGCTTCGCTACCGCTTCGTCGCCCCGCGGTTCGCCCGCGTGGACGACAACCGGATGACCCTCGGTCCGCTCACCTACCCGGCCCACGTGGGGCGTCGGTACGTGACCGTGGGGACACGACGCTCGCCGCTCTTCATCGACTCCACCGAGCAGAACGTGAGCCACGTGGCGCTGCGGCTCCCCAAGGGCTGGCACATCGACGATCCGCTGAAGGGCGGAAAGCTGGAGAGCTCGTTCGGACTCTTCACCCGCGACGAGCAGGAGGGCGACGTGTTCCGGGTCGAGGAGCGCTACCGGCTGGACATGGCGCGCATCCCGGTGAAGCAGTACGAAGCGTTCGCCGGCTTTGCCGGGCAGGTGGACTTGCTCCAGACGCGCGACCTGATCGCGGTGAAGCCGGGAGCGCTGAAGAACCCGGCCGGTCGCACCGAACGCTGAGCGTGGGTGTCAGCTCTGCTCGACCACGCGCGGCGCACGGCGGAGGAGCGCGTCGAGGCTCCAGGGACCCGGCCCCGCCGAGGAGAGGTAGAGCCAGACGAAGCAGAACAGGACCGCGGGGTGTCCCCCGTTCAGAACGGGCCAGAAGCCACTGGGTGCGTGGGAATGGAAGTAGGCGATCGCCATCTCGCCCGAGACGAGGAAGGCGACGGGACGGGTGAAGAGCCCGAGCAACAGCAACTTGCCGCCGACGGCCTCGAGGAGCCCGGCGATCCCGGGTAGCGAACCGACGGGAACCGTGCCGCCGCCCGGCATCAGGGGACCGGGCGAGGCGAAGAGCTTCCCCGTCCCGAACTGGATGAAGAGGAAGGCGGCGATGATGCGAAGCACGCTCAGCAGCTGCGGAGCCCACGAGCGCCACCGGGTGACGATGTTCTCGTCCGGCATGGAATCTCCTCGGGCGTTGAGCGGCGAAGCCGCGGTCGGGGGTCTCTAACAGAGCCTCCCGGAAACGCCGCAGCCCGAGCAGCGATCCGTTTCGCGAGAAGACATCGCGGAGACACACTCAGGGTGTTGGACGACCTGTACTCGCAAAGCCCTGTCGAGGACGCATCCGGGGCGAGGCGTTTCGCCACGAGACGTCCCTCACGAGGCATCACGGGTCGCATCACGAGGATCACCATCACGAGGTGTCTGGCACCTCGGCGTGCACCGTCCGAGGGGCACCCCTCCGATGCGGGCAAGGCCCGAGCGTTCTCGTCGGAGCGGTGTCTCTCCGGTCGGACACCGTCCGGGGCTTCAGACCGTCCGCGGCCCAGGAACATCCACCCGCTGCCCGCCCGTGGTCGGGCACAGCCCGACCGGCAATGTGGCGGTCCATGCCGGACTCGACGCGCCCCTCCCCGGGAACGGTTCTCCTCGCGGCGGCCGTGGTCGCAGCCGCCGATCTGCTCTACGCGATCGTCGTCTGGGTCGTGATCTTCCAGCGGAGCACCGTGCAGCGGATCCTCCAGAGCATCGCCTCCGGCCTCCTCGGACCGGCCTCCTTCCAGGGCGGAAACGCGACCGCAGCGCTCGGCCTTCTCCTCCACTTCGTCGTCGCGCTCGGCTGGACTCTGGTGTTCCTGGTCCTCCTCCTGCGCTGGCCACGCCTTCGCGCCTGGACCGCCAGCACGCGGGGCACCGTGCTGGCGGGGTTCGTCTACGGCGCGGCCGTCTGGCTCCTGATGGACGGCGTCGTGCTTCCCCTCAGCCGCGCAAGGGTCGTCCCGCCTACCATTCCCTGGTTCTGGATCCAGCTCGCGATGCACCCGTTCGTCGTCGGATTGCCCATCGCGCTCATCCTCCGACGGAGGAACCGCGACGCCGCGGCGGTCACCCAGGCGCATCTCCCGCAGGCCGCCCGCGGGAACGGCTGAGCGTCGGTCAGATCGCGATCTCGCCGGGCTGCTCGCGCCGCGGCAGCGCGACATAGAAGGTCGCGCCCTGCTCCGGCACTCCCACGCCCCACACCCGGCCGCCGTGGCGCTGGACGATGCGCCGCACGTGGGCCAGCCCGATCCCCGTGCCCTCGAACTCGTCGGAGCGGTGCAGCCGCTGGAAGACGCCGAACAGCTTGTGGGCGTACTTCATGTCGAACCCCACGCCGTTGTCGCGGACGTACACGATGTCCTCGGCACCGGGGACGTTCACCGTGCCCACCTCGATGCGCGCCGGCCGCCGCTTGCGGGTGTACTTCAGGGCGTTGCCCAGGAGGTTCCGGACCACGAGGAGCAGCAACGTCGGATCGCCGTGGACCGTCGGAAGGGAATGGACCACCCACTCCACTTCCCGACCCTCCTGCTCGTACCGCAGGACCTCGCGAGCAGAGGCGAGCACCGAGGTCAGGTCCACCGGCTCGTGGCGCAGCTCCGCCCGGCTCACCCGGCTGAAGGAGAGCAGGTCGTCCACCATCTGCACCGCCTCGGCCGCGGTACTCCGGAGCATCGCCACGTAGGTCCGCTCGCCGGCGTGGAGTCGCGAGCGCGCGCTCTCGTCCAGGAGGCGGGTGAGCCCGCCCACCTGCCGGAGCGGAGCACGGAGATCGTGGCTCACCGACGAGGTGAAGGCCTCCAGCTCGGCATTGACCGCCGCCAGTGCGTGGGTCCGTTCGGCAACGCGCTGCTCGAGCGAGGCGTTGAGCTCGCGGATCGCCTGCTCACGCTCGGCCATGGCCACCACCGCCTCGCCGTGACTCCGGGCCAGCGCGAGCAGCTGCCGCCGGCTCGTGTACCCCAGCACCAGGGCCATCGCGCTGACGCAGACCAGCGAGAGCCAGAAGAGGAGCCTTCCGGTGAGCGCGGCCTGCTCGGCGCGCTCGCGGCGGCGTGCCTGCTCGCTCTCGCCGAGGATGTCGAGCACCTCCAGCATGCTGGAGAGCCGCTGGACGCCCTCGCCGGCCTTGAAGTGCCGGATGTAGTCCTCGCCGGATTCGAAGAGCACCCGCTCGTGCGCCGCGTACTCGGCCCATTCCCGGGCCATCCTCTCGACGATCTCCAGACGCGCAAGCTGATCCGGATCCTCGCGGAGGAGGACCTGGAGCTTCTGCACCGTGTCCACCAGCCGGGCGTCGGCCCGCTCGAGAGGCCCGAGGAAGGTCCGGTCCCCCGAGAGCAGATACCCCCGCAGGCCGGTCTCCCTGTCGACCAGCAGCTCGCGGAGCCGGGCCGAGTGGGCGAGCACCCGGTCCGAACGCTGCGTCAGCCGTGCCTGCCGCACGAGCAGCGCCACTCCGCCGCCCAGAGCAACCGCGAGCAGCGCGAGGAGGATGGCGGGAACGAGGAAGGCGCGGGTGAGCAGGCGCCGGAACTCCACCGTCTCGTGCACGAGTGGCGCTGCCACGACCAACGTCTCGGCGGCCGGCGCGAGCTGGACGGGCGGAGCGGAGGAAGCGGCGAGCCCCGGCTCGACCTCGGCGGGGACCTCGGCAGCGGAGTGCGGCGCGTGCACGTGAGCGAAGGAGCACTCTTCTAGCACGCCGGCCGCGGCCGTCTGGCGCGCATCCGAGGCTGTCGGACGGTCGCGCCGCCGCACCCGCATGCACACTCATCGGCTCCATGTGCACACCACGCACAGCCGAGCAGGTCGCCGAGCGGATCGGTCTCCCGGCCAGCACGCAACCCCCTCGCGATGCGGAGCCAGCGGGGTCACGCCTGGCGCGACGAGAAGGCCGGCGTGCCGTGCCGCGAGGAAAGGATCAGACCAGCCGGGCGCTGATCTCCTGGTGCAGGTGGGCGCCACGCCCGGTGAGCCGGAAGCGCGCGCCCACCGGCTCCAGGAAGCCGTCGCGCACGAGCGCCTCGACCGCGGTGGTCCGGGGGACGGCGCCGTGCTCCGCCCAGAGCCGGCGCAGGTCCACGCCCGAGCGGAGCCGGAGCCCGAGGAGAAGGCGCTCCTCGTACAGCGCCTCGGGCCCGAGCGTCTCGCGCTCCTCGTCTGGAAGGCGTCCTGCCTCCACCGCCTCCAGCCATCGGGGGGTGCTCCGGAGATTGGTGGTGCGGAGCCCGCCCGCCCCATCGCGCCGGAAGCCGACCGCGCCCGCCCCGAGCGCGAGCGATTCGCCACCGGTCCAGTACAGCGCGTTGTGGCGCGAGTGCCGGCCGGGCACCGCGTGGCTGGAGATCTCGTACCGCTCGAGCCCGGAAGCGGCGAGCACCTCGCCGACCGCGTCGACCATCTCCACCACCGCCGCGTCGTCGGGCAGCGCGAGCCGCCCCTGCCGGAGGCGCCGGCTGAACACCGTCTCCGCGCCGAGGTGGTCTCGCTCCACGGTGAGGACGTACGACGAGACGTGCTCCGGTCGGAGCGCTGCCGCGCGGCGCGCGTCCTCCACGGCCCCGGCGAGCGACTGTCCGGGAACGCCGTGAATGAGATCCGCCGAGACGTTCTCGAAGCCCGCTGCGCGCGCCGCCCGGAACGCGTCCTCGGCGTCCGAGGGAGAATGCGAACGGCCGAGCGTCGCCAGCACCCCGGGCTCGAAGGACTGGATGCCCAGCGAGAGCCGGTTCACCCCCGCCGCACGGTACCCGGCAAGACGCGCGGTATCGGCGACCTCTGGATTCGCCTCGAGCGAGATCTCCGCATCAACCGCGAGCGGGAGCGCCCGGGCGATTCCCTGCAGCACCCGTCCCACCTCTGCCGGGTCCCAGAGGGAGGGCGTTCCTCCCCCCAGGTAGATGGAATCGAGCGGTCGCTCCGTCCAGGCCGGCCGCTGCGCCAGTCGCAGCTGCAGCTCGCCGAGCACCGCGTCCGCGTACCGCGCTCCGGGAATCGACCGCGCGATGGCGATGGTGAAGTCGCAGTACGGGCACCGCCGAAGGCAGTAAGGGAAGTGCACGTACAGCCCGAGGCGAGCGGCCTCGAGCCCGGTGAGCGGATCGACCTCCATGAGCAGGCCTCTATATCGGGCAAGGCGCTCCGCTCGCCCGGTTGGCGCGCTCCACGGGACGGCTTTCACTCGAGGAGGCGCAGCGGCCCTGCGTTGCGCTCTAGGTCAAGGGCTCACCCGCCCGCTATTGCCCGCCGGATCGCCGCCCGCGCGAGCAGCCGGGTCGAGTCGAGCGTGGGCAAGGGCGAGTTCGCGTCGGAGATGATCAGCGGGATCTCGGTGCACCCGAGCACCACCGCGTCACAGCCCGCGCCCTTCAGCCGCCCGATCACCTCCTGGAAGGTGCGGACCCCCTCGGGAAGGAAGTGGCCGTTGACCAGCTCCTCCATGATGATCCGGCTGCACTCCAGGCGGTCCGCCTCGGCCGGACGCACCCACGCGAGGCCGCGCGCGGCGAGCTTCTCCGGGTACACCTCGCTCGCCACGAGCCACCGGGTCCCGGTGAGCCCGAGCTTCCGGAACCCCCGCTCGACGGCCTCCGCCGCGACCACCTCGGCGATGTGCAGCCACGGCAGAGGGGAGCGACCCTGGAAGAACCGGAACGCCTGGTGGATGGTGTTGTCCGGGCAGATGAGGAACCGCGCCCCGGTCGCGGCGAGCTTCCGGGCCGAGTCGAGCATCAGCTCGGCCACGCCCGCCCAGTCGTCGCGGGTGATGCACGCGTCGTACAGTGCAAAGGACTGCCCGTGGAGCGACACCTCGGGATGGGCGTACGGTCCGAGGAGCTGCGGCGCCTCGGTGCAGAGGGTGCGGTAGCAGAGCGCCGCTCCCTCCGCGGAACAGGCAACGATGCCGATGTGCTGAGGAGGCGCAGGCATTGCCCCGGATCCTGCCAAGGGGCGACCGGTACAGTCAGCTCTTCTTCTTCAGCTGAGCCTCGAGCCGCGCCACCTTCGATTTCAGCAGGGCGGCAGCCTCCGCGGCGTTCTCCGCAGCGACCAGCTTGGACTTCAGCTTCGCCACGTCGGCGCGGAGCTTCTCCACCTCGTCGGTGCTCGCGGCGGCCGCCTTCGCCGGGGCGCGGGGCTGACTCTCCAGCTCGGCGACGCGCGCGGCCAGCGACTCCCGCTCGCGCTTCTCCTTCATGTACGAGGCCTGCGACTCCATCGCCTTGCGGTTGGCGTCCACCAGCTCCTCGCGGACCTTCTTCAGGGCGAAGGTGTCGGCCCGGAGCCGCTCGAGCTCGTCGGTGAGCTTGCGGATGGTGGCCTCCGAGCCGCCGGCGAGCTGCGCGCTCAGCTGCTCTCGCAGGGACAGCGACTTCTGCGACTCGGCCTTGAGAGAATCCTGGAGCTTCTGCACCTGGGTCGCCACCTGCGCGGCCTGGGACCGGGCCTTCTCCTCGCCGGACCGCGCCGCCTCGAGCTCCCGGGTCAGCGTCTGGAACTTCTGCTCCAGTCCTTTTCGCTTCTCCTCCTCGCCGCCAAGTGCCGCCTCGAGCTGGGCCGCCTGGACCCGCTGCGACTCCAGCGCGGAGCTCGTCTCCTCGTGCGCTCCCTGGTACTCGTCGAGCTGCCGTCGCAGCTCCCCGCCCTTCGCCTCGGCCTGGGTACGCTTCTCGACCTCGGCCTGGAGCTGGCGCTCGAGCGCCTTCAGCCGCTCCGCGCGCGAGTCGTTCTCCTGCTTCGCCGCGGCCTCGGACTTCTGCGCCGTCTGCAGCTGCTGGGTGCGCTCGGCCAGCTTCACCTCGAGCGCCTTCCGGGCCTGACCCTCCCGACCCAGCGCCTCATCCAGCTCGGCGCGAGCCCGCTGCTCCTCGGCCTGCATCTGGGACTGGACGGCCTCGAGCTCGCCGCGGAGCGCCGCCGACTCCTCGCTGTGCGCGTGGAGCGTGTCTTGAAGCTGCGAGGCGTGCCGGTTGCTCTCCTCCAGCTGTCCCTGGAGCTCGCGCACCTTCCCCAGCTGCGCCTCGAGCGCGTGGCGCAGGCGCGGGAGGTCCGCCGCCTCCTTGTCCAGGTCTTCCTTCTCCGCCTTGAGCGCGGCCAGCGCGGCGCTCGCCTCGGCCAGCTCCTCGCTGGAGGCCTCGGCCATCTGCGCCGCGCTCTCCTCCAGCGCCTGGGCCCGCTGGCGGGCGTCGTCCAGCTCACTCGTCAAGTACCGGACGCGCCCCTCCAGCTCGGTGGCGCCGGTCCGCGTCTTCCCGTGCTCCTGCTCGAGCGAGGACAGCGAGTGGCGAGTGCCCTCGACGTCCTTTCGCAGCCGGTCCAGCTCGGCCGTGAGCCGCTCGACGTCGGCACCGGCGAAGTCCTTCTCCGTCCTCGCGGCATCGCGCTCGGCGGTGAGCGTCCTCGCCTCCTCGCTCACCCGCTGGAGGTCCTGCTCGAGCCGGTCCGCGATGGCCGCCATCTCCTGGTACTGGCCGTTGACCGCGTCGAGGCTGCCCATCGCCTCGAGCTTCTCCACCTCGAGCTGGCGCGCCTTCTCCTCGGTCGTCTGGAGCGACTCCCTGACGTTCACCAGCTCCTCGGCGAGCGCGGCTCGCGTGAGCTTCTCCTCCTCGAGTCCCGCCCTCAGCCCCGGGAGCTCGGCCTCCACCTCGGCCAGGGCGCGGGCGAGGTCTCTGCGGTCCGCCTCGCTGGAGGCGAACTGCTGCTCGAGCTGGGAGGACTGGCCCTCGGCGGCATCGGCCCGGAGCCGCTCCTGCTCGAGCGCGGCCTGCAGCTGCTCGAGCCGCGCGGGCAGGTACCGGAGCTGACCGAGCTGAGGGAGCACCTCGTCCAGCTGCGCCTTCAGGGCCAGGGCCACCTCGCGGAGCCGGGTGGCCTCGAGGTCCCGCTGCTCGTACACGCCGCGCGCCCGGCCGAGCGTCTCCTCCTTCAGCTTGAGGACGGCGCGGAAGTACTCGAGCTTCTCGTCCAGGGCGATGCCGCGGGGAGGCCGGGGCTCGGGAGGCTCCTGGAACGGGTCCCCGGAGGGACGCGGAAGGGCCGGCGGCACCTGGGCGACCGGAGCGAGGCCCCCGCTGCCCGCGGGGGGCTGGGGAGGCTGGGCGGCGGCCGGCTTGTTCCCGGAGGACCGCCGGGGCAGCGGTGGCGGGGCAGGTGGGCCCGGAGGGGCCGCCTGCTGAGGGGTCGGGGGAGCGCGTCGAGCGGGGGGCGGCGCCGCCGGAGCCTTCGGGGCGAGGGGTTCGTCGCCGAAGTCCAGATCTTGAAGAGGATTGACGTCTTCCGGTGCGCCGGGCATCGCCTGAACGGGCAGACTACCTGTCCTCCGGGGGTTTCCCCAAAAGCCGCCAGCCCGACGAGGCCCCATCCCACATGCCCTCCCGCCACCGACTCGACAACGGCCTCACCGTCCTCCACGAGCACCAGGGGGCCGCGCACGTCGTCGCCTGGCAGATCTGGGTCAACGTGGGCGGCGCCGACGAGGGGCCCGACGAGGCCGGCCTGGCGCACCTCCACGAGCACATGCTGTTCAAGGGGACCGAGCGCCGGGGGCCGGGGGAGATCGCCCGCGACATCGAGGCGCACGGCGGCGAGGTCAACGCGTGGACCTCGTTCGACCACACGGTCTACCACACGGTGATGGCGTCCCAGTTCGCCCGCGAGGGGCTGGACGTGCTGGCCGACGCGGTGCGGTTCCCCCGTTTCGATCCCACCGAGCTCGCCCGCGAGTGCGAGGTGGTGGTGGAGGAGATCAAGCGCGCGGACGACGCGCCGGCGCGCCGTGCCTCGCGCGACCTGTTCCAGGTGAGCTACCAGGTGCATCCCTACCGGCTCCCGGTGCTGGGCACGCCGGAGAGCGTGCGCGCCACCACCCGCGAGCGCATCTTCGACTTCTACCGGCGGCACTACACCCCCGAGGCGATGACACTGATCGCCGTGGGTGACGTCCCGCTCGCCTCGGTGCGAGCCTGGGCCGAGGAGCTCCTCGGCGGGGACTGGGGACGACCGCGCGCCCCGGGCCGGGACCGCGGGCAGGAGCCGGGCCGGACCGGGCGGCGCATCCACCTCGTGCCGGACGAGGCGAAGGAGGCCTGGCTGAACGTCTCCTTCGCCATTCCCGCGGCAAACCACGAGGACGTGCCGGCCCTGGACGTGCTGGCGATGCTCGCCGGATCCGGCGAGACCAGCCGGCTCTTCCGGCAGGTGAAGCGCGACGCGCGGCTGGTCAACGAGATCAGCGCCTATTCGTACACCCCGGTGGACCCGGGGCTCTTCGGCCTGGGGATGACGCTCCCCGGGGAGAAGGTCCGCCCGGCGCTCACCGAATCGCTGCGCACGCTGGCGCAGCTGGCGACCGCGCCGCCGACGGAGGAGGAGCTCGCCACCATCAAGGCCCTGGTCGAGAGCGAGGCCGTGTACGCGCGCGAGACCGTGCAGGGTCTGGCCCGGAAGCTGGGGCACTACGAGACCACGCTGGGCGGGTACGAGGCCGAGGAGAAGTACCACGCACGGGTGGCCGCTCTGACCCCGGACGCGGTCTGGCAGGTGGCGCGGCGCTACGTCGACTTCGACACCGCGGTGGTGACCGGCCTGCTTCCGGCGGGCGCACAGCTGACCGAGGTCGAGGTGCACGCGGCGCTGGACGAGGCCCGCCGGGAACCGGGCGTGACCACCCCGGCGCGGCGGGCACAGACGGTACCGGCCGCGGCGATGCCGAAGCTCAAGGGGACCGGGCCCGAGGCGGGTACCATCACCCTCGAGACGCTGCCCAACGGCGCGCGGCTCATTCTCCGGGAGGAGCGCGCCACGCCGCTGGTGGCGATGCGCGCGGCCTTCATCGGTGGCCTGCGCTTCGAGACCGAGCAGACCAACGGACTCACCACGCTCCTCTCGCGGATGCTCACCCGCGGAACCAGCTCGCTCGGCGCGGAGGAGATCCAGCACGTGATGGACGCCTGCGCCGGCTCCATGTCCGGCGCGGGCGGACGGAACTCGGTCTCGCTCCGTGCCGAGGGGCTCTCCCGTCACTTCGACCGCGCCTTCACCCTCTTTGCCGACTGCCTGCTCGACCCGGCGTTCCCCGAGGACGAGCTGGAGCGCGAGAGGAGCCTCCTCCTCCAGGAGATCGCCGCCCGCGAGGACCGCCCGTCCTCGCTCGCCTTCGACACCTTCTCCCGGACGTTGTTCCAGCATCACCCGTACCGGATGCCGCAGATCGGCGAGCGGGCCACGGTGGAGCTCCTCGGCGCCGAGCAGCTGCGCGCGCACCACCGCCGCTTCCTGGATCCATCGCGGATGGTGCTCGCGATCATCGGCGACGTGAACGGATCCCACGTGCTGGAGCGAGCCCGGGCGCTCTTCGGCCCCGCCGGCGAGGGCCCGCAGCAGGTCCCCGACGTTCCGCGGGAGGCGCCGCCGACCG
Organism: Myxococcaceae bacterium; assembly: GCA_003818285.1. Lineage (GTDB taxonomy): Bacteria > Myxococcota > Myxococcia > Myxococcales > Myxococcaceae > RPRB01. The sequence continues at coordinate 10,527 of RPRB01000023.1, read as the reverse complement.
AGCGGCTCCGCGTGCACCGGACCCTGGCACGGGCACAGGCGCACGTGGTGCTCGGCTTCCAGGGGCTCACGCTCTTCGATCCCGACCGGCACGCGCTGGAGGTGCTCTCCACGGTGCTCTCGGGCATGGGCGGGCGGCTGTTCACCGAGCTCCGCGACAAGCGGAGCATGGCGTACACCGTGACCAGCATGGCGGTGGAGGGGCTCGACCCCGGGTACTTCGCGGTCTACATCGGCACGAGCCCCGACAAGCGCGAGGCGGCCGAGGCGGGCATGGAGGCCGAGCTCCGGAGGGTCCTCGACGAGCCGGTGAGCCCCGCCGAGCTGGAGAGGGCGAAGGCCCACCTGGTGGGGACGCACGAGATCGGGCTGCAGCGAAACGCCGCCCGTGCCGCGCTGCTGGCGCTGGACGGCGTGTACGGGCTCGGGCTGGACAACTTCGAGCACTACGACGAGCGCATCCAGGCCGTGACCGCCGAGGACGTCCTGCGGGTCGCCCGCCGCGTCATCCAGCTCGAGCAGGCGGTGGTGGCGGTGGTGGGGCCGTGACCGCGCCGGCGCTCCTGCTCTGGGACGGCGACTGCGGCTTCTGCCGCCGGAGCGTCGAGTGGGCGGAGCGCCGGGATGGCGGCCACGCATTCCGGGCCATCCCGTACCAGCAGGCACCCTCTCCGCCGATGACACCCGAGCTCCGCCTCGCCTGCGCGCGCGCGGTGCACGTCCTGACCCCCGAGGGCAACGCGCTCCGGGCGGGCCGCGCGTGTCTGTGGGTCCTGCAGCACATCGGATATCCGGTCCTGGCGCGGGTGCTCGCGCTGCCGCCGCTGGTGTGGGTCGTCGAGCTGGGCTACTGGCTGGTGGCCCGGAACCGCCGGCTCGCCTCGCGGGTCCTGTTCCGGAGAGGAGCGGAGCGATGATCTGCGTGGCAGTCACCTACGTCGTCCTCCCCAACCGGGAGGAGGAGGCGATCGACCTCTTCATCAAGCTGACCGAGGCCACCCTCCAGGAACCGGGCTGCCGCATGTACCACGTGCACCGGAGCCGGCAGGAGCCGCGCCGCTTCTTCCTCTACGAGCAGTACGACGACGAGAAGGCGCTCGAGGCGCACCGCGCGACTCCGCACTTCGAGCAGTACGTGCAGCGGGGGCTCTTCCGCATCATCGAGAGCCGCACGCCGGACACCTGGATCCCGCTCCAGCTCCCCGGGCGACGCCGGTGACAGCGGTCTCCCTGACCCTGGACGTGCCCGAGCCCGAGGCGGAGCGGGTGGAGGCGCTCCTCTGGGACGCGGGTGCCACCGGGCTGGAGATCCGGGACCGCGAGGCACCGCCGATGCCTGGCGTGCGGGGGCCGGCGCCCGGCGAGGCAATCGTCGTCGCATGGTTCGAGGGCCGGGAGCCCGCCGAGGCGGCGCTGGCCGAGGTGCGGGAATGGGTCCCGGCCGCGCGCGGCGCGTTCGAGGTGGCTCCGGAGACCGACTGGTCGACCGCCTGGCGCTCGCGGATCCGGTCGACGCGGGTGGGACGGCTCTGGGTCGGCCCACCGTGGGAGACCGCACCGGAGGGGACGGTGGCGCTCACCATCGAGCCGAAGATGGCGTTCGGCACCGGCGACCACCCGACGACCGCGCTGTGCCTGGCGGCGGTCGAGGCCTTCTGCGCCGCGCACCCCGGCGCCTCGGTGCTCGACGTGGGGACCGGGACCGGGGTCCTCGGGTTGATGGCCCGGAAGCTCGGCGCCGGGCGCGTCGTCGGGGTGGACAACGATCCGATCTCGGTCACGCTCGCTCGAGAGAACGCGGCGCTGAACGGGATCGCCGGGGTGGAGGTCACCGATGCGTCGCTCGACCGCGTCGAGGGCCGGTTCGACCTGGTGGTGGCCAACATCCTCGCCAACACGCTGGTGGAGTTCGCGCCGGAACTGGTGCGGCACACGCGGGACCGGCTGGTGCTCGCGGGCGTGCTGGTTCATCAGGAGGACGAGGTGCGCGAGGCATTCGAGCGAGCGAGTGCGGTGTTCGCGGGCGGCGACCGGAGCGGCGACTGGGTGCGGCTCGACTTCCGCCGGCCCTGACCAAGCATGTTCCGGGTTCGCCTCGATGTCCCCACCCCCGTTCCCGAGCGCCTTCGGGTCGAGGGCCACCCACTGCACCACCTGCGGGTCGCCCGGGTGGTCCCTGGCGAGGCAATGGAGGTCTTCGACGGCCGCGGCCGTGCCTGGGCCGCGTGGCTGGAGTCGGTGGACGCGAGCGGTGCCGTGCTCCGGCTGGGGGAGGAGCGCTTCGGCGCGAGCGGCCGCACGGTGGTGCTCATCCAGGGGCTGCCGAAGGGGGACAAGCTGGACTGGGTCCTCCAGAAGTCGACGGAGCTCGGGGTGACCGAGGTGTGGCCGGTGGTGACGGCGCGCTCGGTGGCGCGCCCGAAACCGGAGGCGCTGGCGGCACGGCACGCGCGGTGGTTCCGGATCGTCGAGGAGGCGGCGCGACAGTCGGGCCGGGCCGACGTGCCGGAGGTGACGCCACTCCGGCCACTCGACGAGGCGGTGCGCGCGCTGCCCGCGGGCATCCGGCTCCTCGTACTGGACGAGGACGAGCGCACCGAGCGCCTCGGCCAGGCAGCTGGAGAAGGGCCGGTCGGGCTGGTGGTGGGCCCCGAGGGCGGGCTCGCGCGCGAGGAGGTGGAGGCGCTGCGCGCGGCGGGAGGCATCCCCGTCTCGCTCGGTCCGCTGGTGCTCCGGACGGAGACCTCCAGCATCGCGGCGCTCGCGGTGCTGCGGCACCTCGACGGCCTGCTCGGCTGAGTCGAGCAACCCTCAGGAACCAAAGGCCGGTCCAACGAGAGCGATGAAGCCGACGGCCGCGGCCGCACCGCCCAGGATCCACCCGAGGCTCTGGCGAACGGGGCTCGAGCCGGCATTTTCCATCGGGGTTCTCCGGGATCCGTCCAGAGCGGACATGCGGGCTGCCCGTTTCTTGCGTCCCCTCTCCATCCGGCCTTTCATGCCGCCGTGTCCAAGTGCCTGAGATGCGGCGCCGAATTGCCGCCACACGGCGATTGCACGGCCTGCGAACCGGGCATGGTGCCGGAACGACCTCCGCCGGAGATCCTCAGCCGCGAGCTCCCGCTCGATCGGCGTGGGCCACCCGAGGCTCCACCCCCGAGTTCGACCCCGGAGCCGTTCAAGCTGGACCCGCCGGGCGCGCCGGGACCGATCGCGCAGATCCCGATGCTGACGCCCATTCCCCGACCCGGGCCAGCGTTCGACTCGAGGCCTCCTGTCCTCACCCCCGTGCCGGGCCCCGCCCCGGGCGCCACCGGCGCGGGCAGCATTCCGCGACCCGTTCCCCCCTCGGGAGCTCCCGCCCCACCGGGCAGCGCCGGAGCCCGACCTGCGACCCCGACGGGGCAGCCGCCGATGGACGCCAGCAGCGGCTCTCCTGGTGCCGTTCCCCGCCGTCCCGAGCGGATTCCGACCGGCACGATGCCGTCATGGCCCCGCACCGGTGTGCCCGCGGCCCCCTTCGCTCCTTCTCGGGCCCCGTCCAACCCCGCTGTGCCTGCGTCCGGCGGATCCGGGCTCCCGCCACCGCGAACGTCGGCGGGCCCGGCGACACCCGCCACCCCGGCCACCCCGAGCTCGGGGTCATCGAGTGCGTCTCGTCCTGCGTCCCCGGGCACGGTCGCCCCCGTCTCGAGCCCGCGGCTGACGACCGCGCCTGGCGCCAGCTCGGGGGGCGTTCCTCCCGATGCGGTTTCGAGGCCCGCCAGTGGCTCCGTTCCTGGTCCCACCACGGGCTCCCCGGCTCCAGCGCACGGCCGACTCCCCGACGCGGCCCCGAGAGCCCCGTCCGCTCCCGCCGCTCCCACGACCTCGCCACGCCTCCCGGACACGGCGCCCCGAACGCCCGCGGCACCGCTCGCCGGCAGCGCCCCCAGAACCTCCAGCAGCCCGGCTGCTCCTGCCGCGCGCATGCCCGAGCCCGACCCGAAGTCGCCGAGCACCTCGCCCGTCGCCCCGCCTCGCGTGGCAGACGCCGCTCACGTCCCGAGGACTTCCAGCGGCTCCTCCTTCCCCGCGACGTCCGCCCCCCGCTTCCCCGAGACCGCCCCGAGGCCGCCGGGCAGTGGCTCCGCTCCGGCGGCGTCCTCCCCCGCCGCTCGAACCGACGTCGCTCCGAGGACCTCGAGTGGACCCGGCGTGCCCGCCGCGCCCGCGCCCCGCTTGCCGGACGCGGCGCCCCGCTCGCCCGCGGCCCCGCTCACCAGCAGCGCCCCGAGGACCTCCGGCAGCCCGGCTGCTCCTGCGGCGCGCATGCCCGAGGCCGGCCCACCGAACGCGGGCGGCGCCCCGGTTGCGAGCTCCACGACGACTCCGCGCGCCGAGCTGACACCAGGAACCTCCAGCGGCCCGGCCGTTCCCGCGACGTCCGCTCCGGTGCTCCGCCCCGCCGCGCCCCCGCCGACCGCGACGACTTCCGATCGGTTCCCGATGGGTGCTCCGCCAGCTCCGGCGGCTCCTGCGCCACGACCCGCATCCGCGCCAGCGGCCCCGAGCATGGCGGAGCTGATGGGCTCCGTGCCGCAGACGGGGCCATCTCCCGGCGCAGCTCCGCCCTCTCCCGTCGAGCCCCCGCGACCCCTCGCCCCGGCCGTCACCATGGCCGAGCTGATGGGCTCCCAGGCTCCCGCTGCTGCCGCGCCCACCGGCCCGAGGTCGGGCGGGACGGCCCACGTCGAGGCGCGTGCGGAGACGTCGGGAGCGCCACTCGGCTCCGGGCCGTGGAAGGAGCTCCCTGCCGCGGACGGAGTCATCGAGATCCGGGCTCGGCCCGCCGCGCTCTGGCAGCGGATCACCGCCTTCCTCGTGGACGGCGCGCTGGTGGGTGGCGTGCTCGCCGTCTACGTCGGGCTCGCCGCGGCGCTCATCACCCCACGGGGAGTGCCCTCGACCCAGCTCACCGGCATCGACGGGGTCATGGCCCGCGTGCACCAGCTGAACGCGGTGCTCGCCCCCTGCGTCGCCCTGGCCCTGGTGCTCGGGCTGGTCTACACCGCCGCCTTCGCCCTGCTCTGGAACGGCCGCACCCCGGGCCGCCGCCTCCTCGGGATCCGGCTCGTGGACCGCACCGGGCTGGCGCCCACCCCGGGACGGGCCATCACCCGTGCCGCCCTGGCGGTAGTCTCCTTCATCCCGTTCCTCGCCGGCTTCTGGCTCGCCCTCTTCGACCGGCGCGGGCAAACGCTCCACGACAAGCTGACCCAGACCTTCGTCGTCCGTCCAGGCTGACGCTTCGCGCCCTAGAATGGCGCCCGGCGAATGATCGAACGGCTGGAAGAGCACCTTGTCGCCCGGGGGCTGTTGAGCCAGGAACGGGCAGACGACGCCCTGCGCTCGCAGGCGCTGGTCGGCGGCGCAATGGACACGCTGCTGCTCGAGATGGGGGCGCTCCGCGAGCAGGACCTGATCACCGCCCTGGGCGAGGTGAGCGGGCTGCAGCCCATCTACCTTGCGGACTACGTGCCGAACCCGGCGATGGCCTCGGCCCTGCCACACGAGGACGCCGAGCGGCTCAACATCGCCCCGCTCTCGGTCGAGGACGGCATGCTGCACGTCGCGGTCGCCTTCCCGGTGCCGATGCGAGGCCTCGAGGCGCTGGTCCGGAAGCTGGGGCGCTCGGTGGCACCGTGGGTGTCCACCGACGTGAGGGTCCGTTCCTGGCGCTCGCAGATCTACGGAACGCCGCTGCCCGCCCGCGACGCGTCCCTGCTCGGCACGCTGGGCCCCACGCTCGAGGAGCGCCTGGCGACGGAGATGGCGGAACAGGCCGCGAAGTCGGTGGCGGCCGAGCCCGTGCCTCTGATGAATCCTCGCCCCGAGCCGGAGGCACCGCGCGCCTCCACGGAGACCCCTCCCGCCGCGGCGGAGCCGGCGAGCTCGCTCCTGGAGGCTCTCCAGGCCGGGGTTGCCGCAGCGGAGCCCGAGCTGCCCTCCTGGCAGGCCGAATCGCCCCGGGCACGGACCCAGCGCCGCGCCCGTGACGCGGCGAAGGAGGGCGCCCGCGGACGAGAGTCGGTCGTCGACTGGACCCTCGGCGAGGCGCGCACCGCGCTCCGGGCGGTGGCTGGCGATCGCGAGGGGCTGAAGGACGTGGTTCTCCGCTACGCCCGCCGCACCTTCGACTTCGTCGCCGCGTTCGCGGTGGTGCGCGGCGCGGCGATGGGGTGGGACGCGCAGGGTGAGGGCGCGGAGGAGGTCTCGATCCAGCAGGTCTCCTTCCCGCTCGACGCGCAGTCGGTGTTCCGCACCGCCGCGCGAGCCCATTCGTGCTACGCCGGACCGGTGCCGGCCGATGCGCTGACCCGGGAGGTGCTCGCCTCCCTCGGGCGTTCTCCGCGCTCGGTGTTCGTCTTCCCGGTCGAGGTGCGCGGTCGGCTGGTGGCAGTCCTCTATGCCGATCGCGGCGACCGCGCGGTCAGCCAGCGGCGCCTCTCGGACCTGATCCTCTTCTGCCAGGACCTGGGCCAGGCCTTCGCAGAGCTGATCGTGCTCCGGAAGCAGCGGCGGTTCTCCGAGGACGAACGCCCGGCCGAGCCCGGCGTGCTGGGGCTGGACGGCGCGCTCCGGCGGACGCCAGAGACCCTCGATCGTGCCCCGCCGCCGGCCGCGCTCGGCGATCTCGGGCCCGTGCTCGAGCGGCTGGTGGGGAGCGACGCCGCCGCGCGGGCCGCGGCCATCTCCGAGCTGACCCGCGCGCCCGACGCCGCGGCCCGGGCGCTGTCGGCGCAGTTCCCGGGTCCCAGCGCCTGGAGCCGCGTTCAGGTGCAGGAGCTCCCGGCGCCGGACGAGCTGGGCCCCGTCCCCGCCGGCCTGGCCCGTCTCGGCGAGGCGGGTGCGCGCGCGCTGGTCCGGTTCCTCGACGCGCCGGAGGCCGACGTTCGCTACGTCGCGCTCCTCACCGCCGGGAGCCTGCCTTACCGCGAGCTGGTACCGGGGGTGCTGCGCGGGCTCTTCGACCCCGAGCCCGACGTCTCCTCCGCGGCGCGCGCGGCGGCCACCGCGCTGCGGCGCCTGCCGCGCTTTCAGGCCGCGCTGCCCGATCTCCGCCAGGAGCTCGTGGCGAAGGAGCCCGAGCGGCGGGTGCTCGCCGCCCGGGCGCTGGGCATGCTCCACGACCGCGCGTCGGTGGAGGGGCTCATCGGTCTGACCGCAAGCGACGACGCTCTGTCGGCTCAGGCTGCGGCCGAGGCGCTGATCGAGATCACCCGCGCCTCGTTCGGCACCAGCACCCACGCCTGGATGGCCTGGTGGGCGGAGAACAAGGCACGGCGGCGGGTCCAGTGGCTCCTGGCGGCGCTGCGCAATCCCGAGCCGTGGCTCCGCTCGGTGGCGGCAGAGGAGCTGGCCGGCGCGCTCGGGGACACGCTGGGGTACGCAGCCGACGTGCCGGAGCCGGAGCGGGCGAAGGCCATCGCCCGCTGGGAAGAGGCGCTGCTCGACCCGCGCCTGCGCGCCATCGACACCTGACTCTAGAACCTGCCCACCAGCCCGAAGCTCGCCCCGCCCGGTCCGACCGCCACGGCCGGCAGCAGCGAGGGCACCGAGGCCGCGGGCGGAGTCGTCTGGTCCGACGAGGACAGCTCGTAGCCGATGACCGCTCCGGCGATCGGCAGCAGCAGCGTGAGCGCGTAGGTGGCCTTGGCGGCCGAGCTGTCGCTCCCCGAGCGGATGAGGCCGTAGATGCCGTACCCCACGCCCAGCCCGGCCAGGCTGCTCAGCCAGCTGATGATGAAGCTCCCCTGGCGGCCCAGGAGCTTGCCGGTGAGGGAGACACCGATGGGGGCTCCCACCGACACGCCGACGGCCGCGCCCACCTGGGCCGCCGAGCGCCGGGCGGCGTCGTCCCCCTGCGTGTTCAGCGTGCCGTAGATGACCCAGGCGGAGGCGCCGCCCAGGATGAGGCCGCCGACGATGCCCCCGCCCGTCTCGGCACCGATTCTCAGCAATGGAGGGATGGGCTCGGTGGCGGCGGCCGGCGCGGGCTCGGCTCGGGCGGCCAGCGATACCAGGAGGGCGAGGGCGACGGAGCGAGCGCGGGTCGGCAGGGTCACCGGGCAGGGTTCATCGGGGCGTCCGGTCCGGCCAGGTCACCGGGGCTCCGACGAGCGGCAGAGCATCCTGGCACACGTGCTAAAGCGCCTGCCACCATGGCTTCCCCTCCCGATGAGGACCCGCTCCGGGCCCGCCTGGACGCCCTCGAGCGGCAGGCCGAGCTCGGCGGCGGCCCCGAGCGCATCGCCAAGCAGCACGAGGCGGGCAAGCTCACCGCTCGCGAGCGGCTGGATCTCCTGCTCGACCCCGGCACCTTCACCGAGCTGGACAAGTTCGTGATGCATCGGAGTGCCGAGTTCGGGATGGGGGACAAGCGCATCCCGGGGGACGGGGTGGTGACCGGCTACGGGCGAATCGACGGGCGCCAGGTGTTCGTCTTCGCCCAGGACTTCACCGTCTTCGGCGGCTCGCTGTCCGGGGCGTATGCCCAGAAGATCTGCAAGGTCATGGACCTGGCGACCCGGGTGGGCGCCCCGATCATCGGGCTCAACGACTCGGGTGGGGCACGGATCCAGGAAGGCGTGGAGAGCCTGGCCGGGTACGCCGACATCTTCCTGCGCAACACCCTCGCCTCGGGCGTGGTGCCGCAGATCTCGCTCATCCTCGGGCCCTGCGCGGGCGGGGCGGTGTACTCGCCGGCCATCACCGACTTCATCGTGATGACCAAGCACACCAGCTACATGTTCATCACCGGTCCGGAGGTCATCAAGGCGGTGACCCATGAGGAGGTGACCAAGGAGGATCTCGGCGGCGCGCTGGCGCACAACCAGAAATCGGGCGTGGCGCACTTCGCAGCGGAGAACGAGCAGTCCAGCATCCTCCTCACCCGTGAGCTCTTCTCGTACCTTCCGTCCAACAACGCAGAGGATCCGCCGGTCATCCCCTGCGAGGACGACCCGTTCCGGGCCGAGGAGTCCCTGCGAACGCTCGTTCCGCCGAATCCGAACAAGCCCTACGACATCAAGGAGGTGGTCCGGGCAGTGGTCGATCAGCACCACTTCTTCGAGGTGCACGAGCACTACGCCCGGAACATCGTGGTGGGGTTCGCGCGGCTGAACGGGCGCCCGGTGGGCGTCGTGGCCAATCAGCCGACGGTCCTGGCGGGAGTGCTGGACATCTCGGCGAGCGTGAAGGCCGCTCGATTCGTTCGGTTCTGCGACTGCTTCAACCTCCCGCTGGTCACGTTCGTCGACGTGCCGGGATTCCTCCCGGGCACCGCACAGGAATGGGGCGGAATCATCACCAACGGCGCCAAGCTGCTCTACGCGTTCGCCGAGGCCACGGTGCCCAAGGTGACGGTCATCACCCGCAAGGCGTACGGCGGCGCCTACGACGTCATGGCCAGCAAGCACATCCGGGCGGACGTGAACTACGCCTGGCCCACGGCCGAGATCGCGGTGATGGGACCCGAGGGCGCGGTGAACATCATCTTCCGCAACGAGCTGGCAAAGGCGCCGGACCCGGCTGCCGAGCGCGCGCGGCTGGTCTCGGAATATCGGGAAAAGTTCGCAAACCCCTTCAAGGCGGCCGAGCTCGGCTACGTGGACGAGGTGATCCGCCCCGAGCAAACCCGGGAAAAGCTGGTTCGCGCGCTGGAGATGCTCAAGGACAAGCGGCAGGAGAACCCGTCGCGCAAGCACGGGAACATCCCGCTCTAGGGCTCCACGGCTCGAGGGCGTACCGAACGGTACAGGCGATCCGATCGCGCGGTGGTGCACCCGTGCAGGTGTGACAACGTCTGACGATGTCCCAGGCGACCCCCCCGAGTGTCGTGACTCGTTTCAGCAGGGTGTCATGAGCCCCGCGCGGGTCACGTAAGACTTGCCGGCTGTGCGTATTCATGCGTCTCATGCGGGCGCTGGAGGCGTCTCTCATCAGGGGGACCACATGCAACGAACCGCGAAGGTCGCGATCGCTGTGTTGTTCGGGGCGCTGGTCATCGGCTGTGGACAAGGCACCGGGGTCCCGACGGACTTCACCGATCGCCAGATCTTCGAAGGCGCGGTCTTCGGCGCCGGTCCGGTCGCCGACCTGCTTCCCGAGGCACGTACACAGCTGCGCCCCGAGATCTACGCGCGCAGCGCCGCGGAGCTGAGCGCGATGGCCGAGGCTCGGGCGGCGACGATCGACGCGCTCGAGCAGAATCATCCTGGCCTCCTGTTCGACTTCGCCGAGGCAGCGCGCAGCGGAGATCCGGCGAGGGTTCAGGCGATGCTGACGCTGGCCATCGACGCCATCTCCGAAGCCGCGGGGACGGTCGGGTCGGCGAAGGGCCTGAACATCCCCATCACGCGCGAAGGACTGAACATCCCCGGCGCCTCGGCGAAGGGCCTGAACATCCCCATCACGCGCGAAGGACTGAACATCCCCGGCGCCTCGGCGAAGGGCCTGAACATCCCCGTCACGCGCGAAGGGCTGA
>RPRB01000022.1 GCA_003818285.1 Myxococcaceae bacterium | reverse complement strand
CTCGGGATCGACGCTGGCGACCAAGGCTGCGACGGACCCGCTCGTTCACGAGGATTACCTTCGAGAGCTCGCCTCCGCTTACCTGCCGAAGGGGATGGACCCGAGAGGCCCGCGGGTCTCGCCGCTCTACGCGAACCTCTCCGGGCTGCCGCCGTTGCTCATCCAGGTCGGTTCGGCCGAGACACTGCTCGCCGACGCCACCCGATTCGCGTCTGCGGCCGGTGCCGCCGACGTGCCGGTCACGCTGGAGATCTGGCCGCACATGATCCACGCGTGGCCGGTGTGGAATGCGCGGCTGGCACCCGGGCGTGAAGCTCTCGCCAATGCCGGCGCCTTCATCCGTCGGCACGCGTGAGGGCAAGGCGAGCGCGCTTCCGGCAGGGCCCAGCCGCGCTTGCGAAGCTCAGTTCGGCTTCTTGCCCCGCATCGCGGCGATGCGCTCAGGTGACAAGCGGAAGAAGCGCGCGCCGTTGTTGAAGAAGATGTCGCGACGTTGCTCCGCGGTGAGGAAGGTCGCCGACTCGATGGCCTCGATCGCCATCTCCATCGTCTCCGGCCAGATCATCTGATCGGAGCCGAAGAGAACGCGCTTCCCGAACCCCGCCTCGACGATCCGCTGCAGGTAGCGATGAAACTCGGCGCGGGGCAGGGCCCAATTGATTGCTCCGAGATCGACGTAGACCTGTGGATGAGTCCAGAGAACTGCGAGCAGGTCATCGATCATCGGCCAGGCGGCATGCATGATGTAGACGCGAAGCCCGGGATTTCGAACGAGCACCTCCTCGAGACCGAGTGGGCTGTGCAGGCGGGCGCGGTAACGATCGAAACGCAGATAGGGCGCTCCCACAGGTCCAGTGCCGATGTGGATGCCGACGGGGACGTCGAGCTCTTCCGCCAGCGCCCAGTACGGGGCGAGTGAAGGGTCGTCCGGACTCAGGCCGCTGTACTGCGTGGTGACTTCGCCGAGGACGGCGAACCGGCCCTCCTTGAATTCCTTGCGCATCGAGTCGACGGACATCGCGCCGGGGCCGCCGAAGCCGAGACTCCGGATGACTCGCTCGGGTGCGACAGCGTGCCAGCGAGCGACGTGCGAGCCGCTCACCACGCCGTAGATGTTGCGACGCTTCATGATTGCGAGCGACCGTTCGCGCACCTCGTCGTCCGTCGCCGGCGACCACGTTGCGCGGCAAGGAGGCTTTCCCGACTTGAAGATCGCGGGCCAGTCCTTGCCGGAGGATGGAACCGGATAGTCGGTCATCGGAATGCAGTGCGGAATCGGCGGTGGCCTGGCCAGAGCCGCGAACGACGCAATCTCCGAAGCGTGCACGTGCGCATCGATGATCGGCTCCTGGGCGTTCACTGCGCTTGCAGCGAAAGACAGAATGATGACGGAGGGGAGTTTCATGTCGGAACCCCTTGCCGAGGACCCAGCGCCAGGGTCCGTCCGCGCCCGGGTCTCGAGCAAGGGGTCCGGTCGGGGCTGACGGGAAGCTTCACGCAGGTGATGCGTCCGCTGGCGCCCGGTGTGACAGGCGCCGAGGGCCGCACCCGCCTCAGGCGATGGCCCTGGCCAGCTCTCCGACCCGCCGGTGTCCGTCGACGCTCAGCTCGCGGAGGCTGCGGTCGAAGTTGGGGTGAGTCATCCCGCTGAGCAGGAACGTCCAGCGGTAGCTCTTCAGCTGTGCTGCCTCGATCTCCGCCCGTTCCGCGGGCCCGAGCACGCGCCCGATCGCCTTCTGCAGGCTTTCCAGATCCATGCGGACCTGGGCTTGCAGTCCTCCGTCGAGGAGCTTGCCGATGTCCATGTAGTCGTCGATCCCCTTCTCGATCTCCTTCCGCCCGAGGGTGCTGGCGATCTCGTCGACGATCAGAGTGTCGAGCTTGGCGTGCTGACTCTCCTCCATCCAGTGATGCTTGAGGAGGCTGCAGAAGAGCGCGTCGAGGTGCTCGGCGGCGTTGTCCTTCACCGATTCCACGTAGTGCTTCTGGGTGAACCACTCGATGTGCAGGGTGGTCAGGAACACGCCCAGCGGGCAGTGCGCCAGGATGGCCGAAGCGATCTCACTGGCTGGACCGATCACACCGCATTCAGTGTCGAAACCGGACTTGAACTCCCGGACGAACCACCGGAAGAGCTCGATGTGCTTCGCTTCCTCCTCGGCGAAGCGAAGAAGAGCCCTTCGCTCCTGCCCCTCGTGTACCCCGCCGCGAACGTGGTCGAGCACCGAGGGGACGATGTATTCCTCCACGAGGCCGAACAGGGACAGGTAGGTGAAGCCGCGGATGTGATTGAGCTTGAGCTTCTCCTTGTCGTCGAGGCAGCGGATCCCGGCGACCCCGGCGAGCGAATCGGGCAGGAACGGGCGGGAAAAGTCGAAGGTCCGTCCGCCGATGACGTCCTCGAGCTTCCAGTTGATCCGCTGTGACGTCTCCAGAATGGATGGGTAGTCGTACGTGTGGCTCAGCATGGTGTGTCCTCCTGGAGAGAACGATGCGTGGGAGGGCTGGCCTTCACCATGGGAGTCCTGTCCCGGGTGGAGCTGATTTCGCCCGCGGATCGCGGGACAATCGTCCCGACTCTCGCGAGGGACAGGGGGTTTCTTGGAAAAGCGGCCGCGACAGCGCATTCACTACCTCCGCACCACTGACGGAGTGCAGCTGGCCTGGGCGGACGCTTCCGCCGGCCCCTTGCTGGTGAAGGCCGCCAACTGGCTCACCCATCTCGAGTACGAATGGGAGAGCCCGCTGTGGGGCCACTGGCTTCGCTTCTTCTCCAGCCACTTCCGGCTCGTTCGGTACGACGAGCGCGGGTGCGGGATGAGCGACCGCAGCGTGGGGGACCTGTCTCCGGATCGGTGGCTCGTAGACCTGGAGGCGTTGGTGGCGGCCGTCGCCCCGCGAGAGCGGTTCGCCCTGCTGGGGATCTCCCATGGAACGGTCGCCGCGGTGTCATTCGCCGCCCGTCACCCGGACCGGGTCTCGCACCTGCTGATCTACGGGGGCTATGCCCGCGGCTGGTCCAGGCGAGGGGACCCGGATGCCCTGCGGACCTATCAGGCGATCACCGATCTGGTCCGCTTCGGCTGGGGAGAGGAGAACCCGGCCTTCCGGCAGATCTTCACCTCCCGCTTCGTCCCCGGAGCGACGGAGGAGCAGATGAACTGGTTCAACGAGCTGTGCCGGAAGACCACCTCCCCGAAGATCGCCGCGGAGCTGATGGAGGCGCGGGGCAAGGTCGACGTCGTCGACGTGCTGGAGCGGGTCCGGGCCCCGACGCTGGTGGTTCACGCCCGGAACGATCAGGTGGTTCCCCTGGCCGAGGGTCGCCTCATCGCCTCGGCGATTCCGGGGGCCGAGTTCGTCGAGCTGGACTCGAGCAACCACATTCTCCTGGAGGCCGAACCGGCCTGGGAACGTTTCCGCAGCGCCGCCCTGGAGTTCACCGGCCTGGGGCGGACCGTGGGGGAGGACCCGATCTTCCGCAAGCTGACGGGGCGCGAGCGCGAGGTGCTGACCCTCCTCACCGAGGGCCTGGGCAACGCCGACATCGCAGAACGACTCTCCCTCAGCGAGAAGACGGTCCGGAACCACCTCTCCAACCTGTTCGACAAGCTGGGCGTCTGGACCCGGGCTCAGGCGATCGTCTTTGCCAGGGACCGGGGATTCGGAGCGTCGTAGGGAATCTCACGCCGATCGGCCGACCCTGCGCCGCACCCGCCACCAGGCATCGACGGAGAAGCGATCCTGCTCGGCGGGCATCACCAGCACGAAGAGCAGCAGCGCGGCTCGCGGAATGACGTGGGTGTGGAACTCGTAGAGCGGTTCGGCCAGCAGATGGCCGAAGGTGACCAGAACCAGGACGCCGCCGAGCGCCAGCAGCGCCTCCCGGCTCCGGTACCCCACCAGGAGCAGCGCCCCGGCGACGAGCTCCACGAACGGAACGGCGGTCCCGGTCGCCCAGAGAGCCCACGTCGGAAGGAACGTCCGCGCGTAGGGCTCGACGAAGAGCCGGCGCGCGTGTTCCAGGGGACCGAGGCCGAAGACCTTCCACGCGCCGGCCATGAAGAAGATCAACGCCAGGATCAGGCGGGCGATGAGGATGGCCCAGCTCCGGCGGTTCGCATCCTCCGGTGTCAGATGCGCTTCGGGCATCGAGGACCTCGTGGCTTCCTGGGGACATCGCCGAGCATGCCACCCGCTGCTCAGCGAAGCCCATCAAGAAGCGCCTGCAGTTCTTGCCGATCGACGTAGCGCCCACCGAGAACGACACCTGCGATTCGGCGAGTGTTGCGGATGTCCACCACCGGGTCGGCGTCGAGAATGACCAGATCCGCTACACTTCCTTGGTTGATCGTGCCGATGTCGTTGCGACCGAAATAGACACCCACGTTCCGTGTCGCGGTCTGGAGTGCCTGAAGAGGCGTCAGTCCGGCCTCGGTCAGGAGCGCAAGCTCGTCGTGCAGACTGAACCCGGCCACCATCAGAGGGTTGCCGAAGTCGCTCCCGGCGAGGATGCCGACGCCGGCACGATGCAGATCGCCGACGAACCGTAGCAACCGGGCGAATCGCGCACGGCGGAGAGCGAGCGGACGCCCTGCTCCATCGCGGACGGGCCATTTCTCTCTGACGAACGTGGGGACGTACTCCAGGGCGGGGCTCGAGGCGATGCCCGCTTCCTGCGCCAGCCCCAGCGACTGGAGGAGAAGAAGCGTCGGTACCTGCCAGGTGCCGTTCCTGGCAAAGCGCGCGAACAGATCGGCGCAGCGTTTCTCATCGAAGGTCTCAAACGCGCGCCGCGCCACCAGATCGCCCAGGTTTGGGGTCCACTTCTCAGGGGGAATGCGCTGGAACTCGTCGGAGCGGGTCGAGCAAGTCTCTTCGATACCGGTGAGATGTTCGATGCTCTTCATGCCGGCATCGGAGGCTTCGAACGCGCTTACCGAGGAGGGGACGTGGCCGGCGAAGGGAATGCCCGATTTCTTTGCTTGCTCCGCGATGGCGAAGAAGACCTCACGTCGCAGGTTCCAGTAAGTCTTGATGAAGCCCGCCCCGCCTGCTTTCAACTCCTCGACCAGCTGGCGTGCTTGGTCCGGAGTGGTGACGACGGCGGCGCCTTTGATATGCGGCGGATCGCCGTCGACGATGCGGCTGCTCCACTCCAGGTGCGGCGCCAGCAGTGTTCCCTGCGCACGTAGTTCATTCCAGCGGCGAGCAGTGGCGATGTCGTCCGGGTCGGTCCACAAGTCGCGCACACCGGTGACGCCATTGGCAACGTACAGAGGGAAGGCCCAGGCAGAGCGGTTCGTCCCCGGGCGGTCCACGTGGCTGAAGAGATGCGTGTGCATGTCCCAGAGGCCGGGGATCACGTACTTGCCCGTTGCGTCGACCACGCGTGCGTGCTTGGGAAGGGTCGCCCTGCCAGCAGGCTCCACCGCCTTCACGCGGTTGCCCTCAACGACGACGACCACATCCCGGATGGAAGGTCCGCCAGTCGTATCGATGACAGTCGCGTGGGCCAGCACGAGAGCGTGAGGAGATGGCGTCGGTGGAACGGTGGTCCTGCATGCCGCGACCAGCAGCAGGATTGCGGCGAGCCGAGGTGAAGCAAGTCGGGGCATTCAGATTGCCCTTGTCCGAGCTCGGCTCAGAGCGCGGGTGGGCCAAGCCAGGAAGTCAGATCCGCACGTCGCACTGCACGATCGGCGCGGTCTTCACACAGGTGATGCTCGCGCTGCGGCCCATGAAGCCGCGGGCCAGGTCGATCGCCTCTCCGAGAGTGTCCGCCCGCTCCCAGCCCAGCAGCTCCGGCACGTGGTTGTTCTCCGCGCCCGCGCAGATGACTTTCCCCACGTGCTGGCGGCCGTTCTCGCCCCAGTACCACATGTAGAACGGGTGAGCCCCGTGGTAGGCGTGCCCCTTCCGGTACAGGTGCACGTAGCTCGGGTTCTCCGCGAACTCCCGCTCGTACATGTGCTCGAGCTTCATCGCGTCCCGCGTCTCCGGGAGTAGACGGTTGAAGAACTCGATGTAGCTCGGGTGGTGCTCCGGATCGAACTCGTCGTACGCCGGGTGGCAGAGGATGATCACCCCGCCCCTCTTCACCAGCGGCACGCCCCGGTTCAGGTTGTACAGGTACCCGAGCCCCATCACCTGAACCAGGAGCGGGTTCAGGATCGAGTTCACGTTGTACGGGGAGATGTACGGCACCGGGAAGATGACGATGTCGCTCTGGCCCTCCACCGGCACCGAGTACTGCTTCCAGCACAGCTCGAGCGTCTTCTCGTGGCAGGGCTCCGTCGCCCCCGCGTTCACCCCGGTCACCTGGTAGGGCGCGGGGATCTGCATGAACAGCTTCCGCTTCGCCGCCCGCGGCAGCTTCGACAGCGTGTACTTCAGTCCCTGGAACTTCAGCCGGTCGAACTCGGTGTAGTCCTCCTCCCGCTTCCCCAGGAATCCCGTCGGACCGTCGAACATCCGGTTGTTCAGCGCGGTCTCGATGTGGAACACCTTCAGGTTCTTGTCGATCACCCGTCCGATGCGCTCGGTGCTCTTGTGCAGCGCACTTCGCGAGGGCTCCATGTAGCTCTCGGAGTCGCGGATGGTCTTCGGGTTGTGGTGCGCCCGCAGCGATTCGTAGTTCGCCAGCCCCGTGCCCACCGACTTGTGCCCGCCGTCCATCGGCACGAGATTGATGTTCACGTAGATGAGGAGGTCGCTCTCCACGGCTCGGCGGTTGAGGGCCACCACCTCACCGAGGCTGGTGCGTTCCAGCTCCACCATCCCTTCCGGGTCCTCTGCGTCGTGGTTGTAGTAGCGCTCCGGGTAGTAGGCGTCGAAGATCTTCGAGCCCACCATCCGCTTCATCTCCGCCTCGGTCATCCGCCGGTGGAGCGCGTTGGCGATGATCAGGTGCACGTCGTCCACGCCCGAGTCCGCCAGCAGCTCGAGCACGATCTCCAGAATGGTCTGGCGCACGTCCGGCAGCGCCATCGGCGGCAGCGGCAGCGAGATGTCATCGATGGCGATCGTCACCTTCATTCCCGGCCGGAGCAGTGCGTGCAGAGGCTCCATTCCCTCGGGGTGGTTGATCGCCCAGCGGATCGCCGCCTTGACGTTCGGCACGCCCTGCAGCGGCGGTCGGGGGAAGATGACCCGCGTGTCCAGCGGCAGGTCCTCGAGCAGGAAGTCCTCGCCGAAGAAGAGCACCCGGGGCGGGCTTCCCTTCTCGGTGATGACGACGTGCCGTTCCTCGTCGTAGAGCCGCTTCAGCGTCTTCAGCTGGCGCATCGGGACAGACTCTTACGACGGTACGGGCTCTTTGGCGAACCCCCCTACGCCAGGACGCGTCCATCAGGTGTCGGGGCGACAGAGCCGGGCGCGCTCCTCGCTCGACGGCGCCGGCGAGCCCGACTTGCGCGAGCCGTCTTCGAAGTACTCCTCCTCGAGCTGCAGCTTCCCGTCGCTCGCCCAGCAGCGAAGCTTCCGCACCTGCCCCTTGGCGTACATCTCCTCGCTCGCGGGCTTCCCGTTCTTGTGGAGCACGCGCCGCACGCCATCCAGCTGGCCGGCCGCGTACGTGCTCTCGCGCTCGAGCCGGCCGTCCTCGGCGAACTCGCGCACCGTGCCGTCCGGCGTCGGGTAGTCGAGACACCGATCGTTCCGGCACGGCTGATAGGTCCCGCCCTTCTTCGGCGTCCCGGTGTCGTAGAACTCCTTCGCGGTGATCACCCCGGATTTCGGGTCGACCGACAGCTCCTGCTTCGGTTTCCCGTTGAGGTAGTAACGCGTCCGGTTGATGACCCGGCCCTTCCCGTAACGGGCCTCCTCGACCAGGCGACCCTCCTCGTTCCATTCCTTGAGGTCGCCGTCGTAGTCGCCCTTCACCGTGGAGTAGGTGCGGTACGTCTTCCCGTTCTCGAACCGACGCGTCACGTCGACCCGATCGCCCGTGTGCTTCCGCACCATCGGCCGGCCTTTCTCGTCCACCGTCTCCTCCTCCAGGAGCTGCCCGCCGCGGTACCGCGCCAGGTATGCCCGCGGGCGGCCGTCCGGCTGGACGAACTGAACCGTCGAGACCCCGCCCTCGAACCCACAGAGCTTCCGGTCCTCGGGCGTGAACGACGACTCGCCGCACGTCAGCTCGAAGACCTTCCCGTCCTCGAGCAGCCCCAGCTTCGGACCGGACGCCTCACCACCCTTGAACAGCATCGCGCGCTTCGGCTTCCCGCCCGGCCACAGCTCGCGGACGACCCCCTCGGCCTTGCCGTTCACCACCGTCATCGTGCACTCGAGCGCCCCGGTCTTGTCGAAGACCCTCACCGGCCCATCGACGACCGCGCCCTTCCAGCGGACCTCGAGCTTCTGGTTGTTGTAGTCCGTGTACCAGCCCGGGCCCTGTGGCTCGCCCCCGCGAAAGGTCGTCTCGGAGATCGTCCGGCCCTCGTGGGTGCAGACCTCCTGCCCGTTCTTGATTGACTGATTGTCGCGGGAGCAGCTCCCCGATCGCGGAGACACCTTGGCCCCGGCGCGAGCGATGAAGGTGCACTGGTCCGCGTGGGCGACTGCGCTGCTCAGGAGTGCCACGAACAGGCAACCGAGCTGCACCGAGCTTCGCGCTGTGCGCAGACGAGCCACACCCGACACTCTACCTGCCCGGTGGCGCCCGGCGTACGGTCCGCACGCAATGGGATCCGGCAGGATGCGAGTCCGCCCACTCGCAGACAAAAGGGGACTCCTGATGAAGACGATGCACACGGCCGTCCTCGGGGTACTTCTCGCGAGCGCGATTCCTCTTGCCTCGGCGAGCGCCGCGGAGCCCCCGAACGTGTCCAGATCCGGAATCCCCTACCGTCCCGACAGCGACGCCGCCGGGCCAGCCGACGTCGTGGCCCCCATCCGTGCCCGCCGACCCGGGGGCAAGCTGCTCAACCTCGACCGGATGCTCCTGAACAGCCCGGCTTTCGCTCAGGCATGGAACACCATGTTCGGGACCATCCGCCAGAAGCTCGCCGTGCCGGCCAAGCTCCGCGAGCTCGCGATCATGTCCATCGGCGTGCTCAACCACGCCGACTACGAATGGTTCCAGCACGAGGGAGAGTTCCTCAAGGCGGGGGGCACCAAGGAGCAGCTCGCAGCTCTCAAGAATGCCTCGGCCGCGCTGAAGGACAGCAAGCACTTCGACGAGGCCGAGCTGGCCACGCTCGCTCTGACGTCCGAGATGACGCGCAACATCGAGGTGAAGCCCGCGACGATGAAGCGAATCCGCGCCGTGCTACCGGACGAGCAGGTCGTCGAGCTCATCGGCACCATCGCCGGCTACAACATGGTCTCTCGTTTCGCCGTCGCGACGGGCCTCGAGCCGGAGGCCTCCTGATCGGGCGCCCTCTTCAACCCCTGCAAGCGCCGGGCGCGACAGCGCCGCGTCGCCCACCGGGGTCCGTCCTCAGCGCAGATCCAGCACCGGCCAGTGGTACGCCCGGGCGACCGATCGCAGCCGAACGTCCGGGTTCACCGCCGTCGGCCGGCCCACCATCGCCAGCATCGCGTAGTCGCTGAAGCTGTCGGAGTAGGCGAAGCTCTGGTCCAGCTGCAGCTGGTGCTTCACGCAGTACTCGCGGATGGCGTGCGCCTTGTTCGCCCCTTCGATGATCGGGGGGATGACCTTCCCGGTGGCGATGCCTCCCACGAACTGCATCTTGTTGGCGATGACGTCGTCCGCCCGGAGATGCCGCGCCAGCGGGAGCACGGTGAAGTCCAGCGCGCCGGTGATGAGGACGATGCGGCATCCCGCCCGGCGCGCCTCGTCGATCAGGTCCTGGGCCTTGGGGAAGATGGCCGGCTTCAGCACGTCCTGCAGCATCTCCTCGCCCAGCGTCACCAGCCGGTCCTCGGAGAGGCCCTCGTAGGCCCGGTAGAAGTACTCGTTGAAGACCTTCCGGTTGATGAGATCCAGCCCGGCGTAGACCGGGATCTGCGCCAGCGTGGCCAGCGTGCGCGCCGCGATGCCCGTGAGCGAGCCGCGGTTCATCGCGTAGTACGCGTAGGTGTGGACGATGTTCGTCCGCACCAGCGTTCCGTCGACGTCGTAGAAAGCCGCCTTGGCGCTCATAGCCAGCCTTGGGCCTGATACCACGCGGCGCTCCGGGCAATCGAGGTACGCGCCTCGATCCGGGGGACCCACCCGAGGAGCGCCCGCGCCTTCTCCCCGCTGCAGGTCCACGCCGGCGCGAGCAGCTGCCGCGCGAGCTTCCGGTTCAGGGGCAGGTGCTTCCCCGTCAGCCGGCTGAACCCGTCGGCCATCGCCGCCAGCGCCTCGAGCCGCCGGGGCGAGAGCCGGATCGTCCGGGTCCGCACCCCGAGCACCTCCGCCCCGAGCGCCTGGATCTCCTCCAGCGTCGTCCGGTCCGGCCCGGGAGCGAAGAAGGCCTCGCCCACCGCCTCGCGCCGCCTGGCGAGCAGCAGCAACAGCTCGACCACGTCGTCCACGTCCACCACCGAGAGCGGTCGGGGCCCACCCCCGATCTCCAGCCGCAACCCTCGTTTCACCAGACGAAAGAAAACCAGATTCTCGCGATCGCCCGGTCCGACGATCCGCGGCGGCCGGGCCACCGTCACCTCCAGCCCCTCGGTCCCGAGGGCGATCCGCTCCGCCTCGGCCTTGCTCTCGCCGTACCACTCCTCGGGGGCGAAGGGGTCCGTCTCCACGTGGGCCCGGTCCGGCCGCGACGGGCCGATGGCGGCGAGCGACCCGGCGAGGACCATCCGCCGCGCCCCCGCCCGGAGCATCGTGTCACACACGGTGCGAGTCCCCTCGGCGTTGACCCGGAAGAAGGCCGAGCGCTCCGGAGCCCGCCTCAGCCCGGCAAGGTGGAAGACGACCTCCACCCCCTGGACCGCCCGGGCCACCGAGCCGGGGTCGGTCACGTCTCCCGACACCCGCTCCAGCGCCACCCCGTCGAGGGCGGACGCGTCACTTCCGGGACGGACCAGGGCCCGGACCCGGTGCCCTTCCCCCACCAGCCGCCGGCTCAGGGCGCTCCCCAGGAAACCGTTTGCACCGGTGATCAGGACCTCCATGTCAGAGGGGCCTCCCAGGATTTTCAGAGGGGAGAACTTGTTCCACGGGTGTTTTCTCCTCTGAAACCTGATATCCGCCCAGCCTTGGCTTCGTCGACCCGAAGCCATCGACTCGACCGACGAGCCGTAAAACATCCCCTCGAGAGGGGGAGGGAGAATTCGACCGAATGGCCGCCAAGAAGCCCGCGAAGAAGTCGGCAAAGAAGTCTGGAGCGAAGCGCAAGCCCAACGCCGCGTTCATGAAGGAGATGATGCCCTCCGAGGATCTGGCGCAGGTCATCGGGACCAAGCCGATTCCCCGTACCGAGGTGGTGAAGAAGCTCTGGGCCTACATCCGCAAGAACAATCTCCAGGACCCCAAGGAGAAGCGGATGATCAACGCCGACGACAAGCTGAAGCCCGTGTTCGGCGGCAAGAAGCAGGTCTCGATGTTCGAGATGACCAAGCTGGTCAACAAGCACCTGAGCTGACGTTTCCGCCGGGGCTCGTTCCCGGCATCCCAGGGCTCCGTGGTCAGCGCGCGAAAGCGACCACGGGGCCCTTCGTCCGTCCGGAGCCCCGGCCTCCCGTCCTCGAGCGTGGACGCGCTCGACCGGAGCGGCTCCTCACCGAGGTGGTCACCGCCCCGTGTCCGCGGTGGCCCGCTCGGTGCACCGGTGGGGTGCGTCTCGCTGGCAGCGGGGTGCCCTCGATGTCCGTCCGTCCCGTCTCTCCCGGTTCGCCGGAGGTGTCCGGACCGTCGCTCGACGCGGCGAGCTGGGTCGTCCAGCGGGGAGACACCCTCTCCGGCATCGCGCACCAGCTCCAGCGACAGGGCGTCCCCGGCACCACTGCCGAGCTGATCCGGGCGCTCGTCCGGCTCAACGGCATCGCCAACCCGGACCATATCGAGGTGGGGCAGGTGCTCACGCTGCCGCCGCGCGCGGAGCGCCCGCGGATCGACGAGGACCTCGTCTCCGTCCTCGGCCGCACCGCGCGGCACGGCGCCGAGACGTTCCGGATGCAGGTCGACGAGCAGCGGGCTCGGCTGGAGAACGCACTCCTTCGCTGGGTTCACCGCGTCCCCCCCGAGCCGGCCCCGGCGCGTCCTCCGGCCGTGGCTCCCCGCTTCCGGCAGTCCGATCCGGCCTGGCGCTCCGAGCGCCTTGGCGTCTCCGGAGAGGGACCCACGCTCGCCCAGGCCGGGTGCGCGGTCACGGCCTGCGCCATGGCCCTGAGCCGGATCGGCGGAACGGTGCTCACCCCTGATGCGCTCCTGCGGCACCTCCGCGCCTCCGGCGGGTTCCAGGGGCCGCTCCTCGACTGGAGCGCCGCCGGGGCCGCCATTCCGCGCCGCCCTCGCGCCAGCCCCGCTGACCTCGACTGTGCCCGGGTGGACCGCGAGCTCGACGCGGGGCACCCGGTGCTGCTCAGGGTCGTGCACGACGTGCAGGGGCGAGCGCGGCAGCACTGGATCTGCGTCACCGGCCGCGATGCGAGCACGGGGCAGTACACCGCCGATGATCCCGCCACCGGTCGAGCGACGGTGCTCGTCCGAGAAGGCCCCGCGCTGGCGAGCCTCGATGGCGAGCGGGTCCGGTACACCTCGGACGGGCGGATGGTGACGTTCGACCCCGGGACCACTCGCCGGGGTTGAGCGCGCTTGCAGTGTCGCCGCCGAGACGCCCAGCGCCCCCGGGGTGGCCGACGGGAGCATTCCGGACCCAGGAGCGATGGGATTGTTGGCTGGCACGCGCATCCCCACATTCGCCGGCCGTGAGTTCGGACCACCTCCGGTAATCACCCCGACAGCCATGGACCCCCACCCCGAGGAGGCTCGAGAGGCCGACCAGCCCGGCACATCCCGTCCGGTGGAGGAGCCCGCCATCGCCGAGTCGCTCTACCGCCGCACCCGGGAGCATCTCCTCGGCCAGCAGCAGAGCCCCCTCGCGACCTACCGGGTCCAGATTCACAGGGAGTTCGACTTCGCGAAGGCCGCGGCCATCGTCCCCTACCTGGCACGGCTCGGGGTCAGCCACCTCTACTCCTCGCCCATCCTCCGCGCGATGCCCGGGAGCAATCACGGGTACGACGTGGTCGACCACACCCAGGTGAACCCCGAGCTCGGCGGGGCCATGGGCTTCGCCTCTCTCTCGGACACCCTCCGCAGCAACGGGCTGAGGCTGGTCCTGGACACCGTCCCCAACCACATGGGCATCGCCGCGGGGAACCCCCTCTGGGAGGACGTCCTCGAGAACGGCCCGGCCGCCGTCCACGCCCACTTCTTCGACATCGAGTGGGACCCGGTGAAGGCCGAGCTGCGGAACAAGGTCCTCCTCCCCATCCTTGGCGACCAGTACGGCGTCGTGCTGGATCGGGGCGAGCTGCAGCTCGAGTACCAGGGCGGCACGATCTGGCTCCGTTACTTCGACCAGCGCCTCCCCCTGAACCCGCGCGCCTACCAGGACGTCCTCGGACCCGGCGTGGACCAGGTGGGGGCGCAGGTCGGCGAGTCCCATCCCGACTACGTGGAACTGCAGAGCATCCTCACCGGTCTCAGGAACCTGCCCTCCCGGGGGGACACCTCCCTGGCGAAGGTGCTGGAGCGCAGCCGCGAGAAGGAGGTCCTCAAGCGCCGGCTGAACTCGCTGGTGAGCGGCTCGCCGGCGGTGGCCGAGCACCTCCGGAGCAACCTCGCACTCCTCAACGGGCATCCGAACGACCCGCGCAGCTTCGACGCGCTGGATCGGCTGCTCGAGCGCTACGTGCCGTACCGCCTCGCCCACTGGCGGGTGGCGGGCGAGGAGATCAACTACCGCCGCTTCTTCGACATCAACAGCCTCGCGGCCATCCGGGTCGAGGATCGCGACGTCTTCGACGAGGCGCACGCGCTCACCTTCCAGTTCCTCGCCCGGGACATGGTGCACGGGCTGCGCATCGACCACCCCGACGGGTTGTTCGACCCGAGCGGCTACTTCCTCCGCCTCCAGGAAAAGTACTTCCTCGACCAGGCACGGAAGCTCGCCGGGGAGGCGGTGGACGACGCGAGCTGGCCCGCGGTGTGCGAGGCCGTCCTCCGGCGCTGGCAACCCGACGCGGCGGAGCCGAGCTCCCCCCTCCGCCGTGCGCTCTACGTGGTGGTGGAGAAGATCCAGGGCGGCAAGGAGCGCATCCCGGACGACTGGGCGGTGCACGGCACCACCGGCTACCGCTTCGCCAACCTCACCACCGGGGTGCTGGTGGATGCCTCGGCGGGCCGGGAGTTCACCGACATCTACGAGAAGTTCATCGCCCACCCCATCGGCTTCGAGTCGCTCCTGGTGGAGAAGAAGAAGCAGGTGATGGCGGTGAGCATGTCGAGCGAGATCAACGGACTCGCCCGCGAGCTGAACCGGATCTCCGAGATGAACCGCCGGACCCGGGACTTCACGCTCAACTCCATCCGGCGGGCGCTCATCGGCTTCATCGCCCATTTCCCGGTCTACCGGACCTACGTCTCGGCCGCCCCGGGCGTGGACGAGCGCGACGCGCACTACATCCAGTGGACCATCGCCCACGCCCGGGTGGCCGACCCCACCACCAACGCCTCGCTGTTCGACTGGCTCGAGGACGTGCTGCTCAAGCGGTACCCCGAGCACCTCGCCGTGGCCGAGCGCCAGGTGATGCTGCACTTCGCCATGAAGCTCCAGCAGATCACCGGCCCGGTGATGGCGAAGGGGCTGGAGGACACCGTCTTCTACGTCTACAACCGCCTGGTGGCGCTCAACGAGGTGGGCGGGGAGCCGGAGCACTTCGGGACCAGCGTGGACACCTTCCATCACCGGAACCTCGAGCGCGCGCGCGATTTCCCCGGCGCGCTGGTCGCCAGCTCGACCCACGACACCAAGCGCAGCGAGGACGTGCGGGCCCGGCTGGTGGTGCTCTCGGAGATGCCGGGCGAGTGGCGGCGTGCGCTGGAGAGCTGGCGGAAGCTGAACGCCGGCCACAAGACCGAGTTCGCCGGAAAGCCTGCGCCCTCCGGCAACGACGAGTACCTCCTGTACCAGACGCTGCTCGGCACCTGGCCGATGGGCGAGCTGGACCTGGCGCAGCTGCCGGCGTTCCGCGGCCGGGTGCGGGACTACATGCTCAAGGCCATCCGCGAGGCCAAGGTCCACACCAGCTGGACCAACCCCGATCCCGATTACGAGGAGGCCACCAGCCGCTTCGTGGACCGGGTTCTCGACCCGGGGCTGAACCGGGTGTTCTTCGACCAGGCGCGGCAGCTCAAGGAGCGCATCGAGCGCCCGGGCCAGGTGAACTCACTGGTGCAGGTGGCCCTGAAGCTCGCCGGCCCCGGGGTGCCGGACCTCTACCAGGGCTGCGAGCTGTGGGATCTCTCGCTGGTCGATCCCGACAACCGCCGGCCGGTGGACTTCCAGCTCCGCGAGCAGATGCTCTCCGAGCTGTTGCGCCAGCACGCCTCGGCGCCGGTGAGCGTGGCCCGCGACGCCTGGGCGCACCCGGCCGACGGACGCTGCAAGCTGCTCCTGACCACGATGATGCTCCGGCTTCGCCAGGCCCGGCCCGAGCTGTTCCGCCGCGGCGGGTACGAGCCACTGGAGCTGGACGGCATCGCCGCCGCCCGAGCGCTGGCCTTCGCCCGGCGGCTGCGGGACGAGGCGGTGGTGGTCGTCGCGCCGCGACTGGTCACCCGGGCGCTCCGCGCCGGCCTCGGTCCGGTCTACGGTTCGACCCGCATGCGGCTCCCCACCGACCTCGCCGGGCGTCGCTTCCGGAACGTGGTGACCGGCGTGCGCGTGCAGCCGCTCGAGGGAGGCCTTTCCCTGGGCCCTCTGTTCACCGACTTCCCGGTGGCGGTCCTGGAGGCGGTGGAATGACGGTCCCCATGGCGGTGTGGCCCGGCAAGCCGCAGCCGCTGGGCGCCACCTGGGATGGGGAGGGGGTCAACGTCGCCGTCTTCTCCGATTGGGCGGAGCGGATCGACGTCTGCCTCTACGACGTCCGCGAACCGAACCACGAGACGGCGCGCATCACGCTGCCGGAGAAGACGCGCAACGTCCGGCACGGCTACCTGCGCGGGGTGGGGCCGGGGACGCTCTACGGTTTCCGCGCGCACGGCCCCTACGACCCGAACCGCGGGCTCCGATTCAACGCCAACAAGCTCCTGGTGGACCCCTACGCCCGGGCCATCTTCGGCCGGGTGGACTTCGACGCACCGGTCTACGCCTACCGGGTGGGAAGCCGGCGCGCGGACCTGTCCTTCGACGATCGCGACAGCGCGCCGGGCATGCCGAGGGGCATTGTGGTGGACAGCCGCTTCAACTGGGAAGGCGTGGAGAGCCCGCGCATCACCTGGCCGCGGCTCATCGTCTACGAGGCCCACGTCAAGGGCTTCACCATGCGCCACCCCGACATCCCCGAGTACCTCCGGGGAACGTACGGCGGGTTCGCGCACCCGGTGACCATCGACTACCTCCGGAAGCTCGGCATCACCGCGGTGGAGTTCCTCCCGGTGCACCACGCGGTGGACGAGGGATTCCTCGAGGCCAAGGGGCTGACCAACTACTGGGGCTACAACACGCTCGGGTACCTCGCGCCCGACGCGCGCTACGCCTGCACCGGCCCGTTCAACGTGGTGAACGAGTTCAAGGGCATGGTGAAGGCGCTGCACCGCGCCGGCATCGAGGTGATCCTCGACGTGGTCTACAACCACACCGGGGAGGGGAATCACCTGGGGCCGATGCTGAGCCTCAAGGGCCTCGACCCGCTGGCGTACTACGTGATGAGCCCCGAGTCGCCGCGCTACTTCCAGGACTTCACCGGCACCGGGAACAGCCTGAACCTGGACCATCCCCAGACCCTGAAGCTGGTGATGGACTCGCTCCGCTACTGGGTGCAGGAGATGCACGTCGACGGGTTCCGCTTCGACCTCGCGACCACCCTCGGCCGGACGAAGATGACCTTCGACCGGAACGCGCCCTTCTTCCACGCCATCCACCAGGACCCGGTGCTCAGCCGGGTGAAGCTCATCGCCGAGCCGTGGGACGTGGGGATGGGCGGGTACCAGCTGGGTGCGTTCCCGGTGGACTTCTCGGAGTGGAACGGGAAGTACCGCGACGCGTTCCGGAAGTACTGGAAGGGTGAGGACAATCTCACCGCGGAGATCGGCTACCGGCTCACCGGCTCCTCGGACCTTTTCCAGCTCTCGGGGCGGGGGCCCTACGCGTCCATCAACTTCATCACCGCGCACGACGGGTTCACCCTCCACGACCTGGTCACCTACAACGAGAAGCACAACGAGGCGAACCTCGAGCACAACAAGGACGGCGCGGACGACAACAATTCCTGGAACATCGGCGTGGAGGGGGAGACCGACGACCCGAAGGTGAACGCCCTTCGCGGCCGGCAGGTCCGCAACTTGCTGACCACCCTCTTCGTCTCCAACGGGGTGCCGATGCTCCTCGCCGGCGACGAGATCGGCCGCACCCAGCGGGGCAACAACAACGCCTACTGCCAGGACAACGAGATCTCCTGGGTGGACTGGAACCTGGACGAGCACAAGAAGTCGCTCCTCGAGTTCACCCGGCGGCTGATCAAGATGCGGATGGAGCAGCCGGTGCTGAAGCGGCGGCGCTTCTTCCGCGGCCAGCACATCTGGGACTCGGACCTCAAGGATCTGGCCTGGTTCGGCCCCGACGGCAGCGAGATGACCGAGGAGGACTGGAACCAGCCCTTCGTCCGGTCCCTGGGGTTCCTGCTCGGTGGGGACGCCATCTCCACCACCGACGCGGTGGGAAACAAGGTGGTGGGGGACACGCTGCTCATTCTCATGAATGCCCACCACGAGCCGGTGGAGTTCGGGCTCCCGGCCATCCAGTGGGGCAGCGACTGGGAAATCCTGGTGGACACTGCGGATGGCGACGGTAAGACGGGTGCCATGACTCCCGCGGGCGGCAAGCTCACCGTCATGGACCGGGCGATGATGGTGCTCCGGAGACCGGCAATCCCCAGCTCCAGCGGCAGCGGGTGATCCGATGAGGACTCCCTGGTGGGCCTGGGCGCTGTTCAACGCCGCCGTCCTGCTGGTGCTCGCCGTGGACCTGGGCTTGGCCCGGCGCCGCCACCGCGCCCAGACCACGGCCGAGGCCAGCCGCTGGGTGCTCCTGTGGGTGAGCCTGTCGATCGCCTTCGGCTTCCTCGTCTGGGCGCTGCGGGGCCAGGAGCGCGGGCTCGAGTTCTTCACCGCCTACGTCATCGAGTACGCGCTCAGCGTCGACAACCTGTTCGTCTTCCTCCTGCTGTTCCAGTACTTCCGGATCGCGCCGGAGCAGCAGCACCTCCTCCTGTTCTGGGGAGTGCTGGGGGCCTTCCTCATGCGGGGGGTGCTGATCCTCGGCGGGGCGGCGTTGGTCCATGAGTTCGCGTGGCTCCTCTACCTGTTCGGCGCCTTCCTGCTCTGGACCGCGTACAAGCTGCTCCGCGCCAAGGAGGGGGAGCCGGAGGCGGACCCCGCGCACAACCCGGTGCTGAAAATCGCGCGACGGGTGCTCCCGGTGGCGGATTCGGCGCCCACGGACCGCTTCGTCGTCCGCAGCCCCTCGGGGAAGACTCAGGTCACGGCGCTCTTCCTGGTGCTGCTGTGCGTGGAGACGACGGACCTCATGTTCGCCCTGGACTCCATCCCCGCGGTGCTGGGGATCAGCCGGGACCCGTTCATCCTCTACAGCAGCAACATCACGGCGGTGCTCGGGCTGCGCTCGCTGTTCTTCGTGCTCAGCTCGCTGCTGGCCAAGCTGCGGTACCTGAAACCGGCGCTGGCGGTGGTGCTCGGCTTCGTGGGCCTGAAGATGATCCTCGAGGAGTGGGTCCGGGTGCCCGTCTGGCTGTCGCTGACCATCATCATCGGGGTGCTCTCCTCGGCCTTCCTGGCCTCCTGGTGGAAGGCGAGGGGAGAGCCGGTATCGACCGAGCAGGACGGACCGGGCGCCTGATCG
This sequence comes from Myxococcaceae bacterium, assembly GCA_003818285.1. Taxonomy (GTDB): domain Bacteria; phylum Myxococcota; class Myxococcia; order Myxococcales; family Myxococcaceae; genus RPRB01. Next base: position 23,642 of record RPRB01000022.1, on the reverse strand, counting down.
CGGCAACCCAGCGGGCCGCTCGGCCCTTGCTTGCCCTCGCGACCGATCCCAGCGTCGCTCGTCGGTCACGGGACCCGGGCCCCGCTCCCTCCTCGCTCCTTGCCCTCGGCCGCGATTGCGGCGCAATCTTCCGACCGGCCCACAGGGTCTCCGCGATGACCGTTGCACCCCGGGCGGGGCCCGGGTCATGGTCCCGGGGGGTCATGTCCAGCACCGTCACCGAGGGGATCCGGATCACCGTCCAACCCAGCTTCTGGGCCGAGCGCAGTGCACCCGAGAACGGGCAGTTCGCCTTCAGCTACGCGGTGCGGATCGCGAACGAGGGTACGGCCCCGGCGCAGCTCCGGAGCCGACACTGGATCATCACCGACGCCAACGGACACGTGGAGGAGGTGCGCGGGGAGGGTGTGGTGGGCGAGACGCCGCGGCTCGGCCCGGGCGACCAGTTCGAGTACCGGAGCTGGGCGATGCTCCGGACGCCCTTCGGGACGATGCGGGGGAGCTACACCTTCGTGCGGCCCGACGGGTCCACCTTCGAGGCCCGGATCGCCGAGTTCGCCCTCACCAAGCCCAACGCGCTCAACTGATGGACTCCGCTCCTCAGGGCGTGCTGCTCATCAACCTCGGAACCCCGGACGCGCCGGAAACGGGGGCGGTGCGCCGGTACCTCCGCGAGTTCCTGAGCGACCCGCGGGTGCTCGACATCCCCCCGGTGGGGCGGGCGGCGCTGCTCTACGGGGTCATCCTGCCCTTCCGGCCCCAGAAGTCGGCGGAGGCGTACCGGAAGATCTGGATGCCCGAGGGCTCGCCGCTGCTGGTCTACGGGAACGCGCTGCGTGACCGCCTCCAGGACGCGCTCGGCCCCGGGTGGGTGGTGGAGCTGGGAATGCGCTACCAGAGCCCGTCGCTCGGCTCGGCCATCGAGAAGCTGCGCGCCCGAGGGGTCCGCGAGCTGACGGTGGTGCCGCTCTATCCGCAGTACGCGTCGAGCTCGACCGGCTCCAGCCTCGAGCAGGTGTACCGCCTGGTGGGCAAGGCCTGGAACGTGGAGGGCCTTCGAGTCCTGCCGCCCTTCTACGACCGCCCGGCCTTCCTCGACGCCTTCGCCGACGTGGGGCGGCCGGTGCTGGCCGAGGCGCGGCCGGACCACGTGCTGTTCAGCTTCCACGGTCTTCCCGAGCGGCAGGTGAAGAAGAGCGACCTTACCGGCGCGCACTGCCTCGCGCGGGCGGACTGCTGCGACGCCCAGGTCCCCGCCAACCGCTGGTGCTACCGGATGCAGTGCTTCTTCACCGCGCGGGCGCTGGCGCAGAGGCTGGGCCTCGAGGCGGGGAAGTGGACGGTGACGTTCCAGAGCCGGCTGGGGCGGACCCCGTGGGTGAAGCCGTACACGGACCTGGTGATCCCCGAGCTCGCCCGCGGCGGGGCGAAGCGGCTGGCGGTGTTCTGCCCGGCGTTCGTCGCGGACTGCCTGGAGACGCTGGAGGAGATCGGCATCCGCGGACGCGACCAGTTCCTCTCCTGCGGCGGCGAGGCGCTCACGCTGGTGCCGAGCCTGAACGCGCATCCGTCCTGGGTGCGGGGGCTGACGCAGATGCTGCGGGAGCTGCGCGGGGACGAGCCGCTGAGCGACGCAGCCGCTTGAGAGCCCCCTCAGCTGCTCCAGCTGCGCCCGCTGACGGTCGACCGGGTCGGGAGCTCCGAGCGATACGTCAGGACGATCGCGGCGCCGCCGCCCGCCGCAGCCGATCCACCACCGCCAGCCCGAGCCCCTCCTCGCCCGGCACCGAGATGACGGCCACGTCCACCTTCGCCTCGTCGGCGAGACGGAACACCGTGTACAGCTCGCGCGCCAGGCCGTCCACGTCCGCGGGGATGCGCAGCGCCACCAGCGGCTCGGGAACCTCCACCGCCTCGGGGACGGCGACCGCCACCTTGCGGCCGTTCCCGGCGAGCGCCAGGGCCTTCGCCACCGCCCCGCCCGGCTCGGCCAGCAGCACCCCGGCCCGCGGCGCGTAGTGCGACGGCAGGAGCCCCGGCGCGCGGATCTTCCGGCCTGGCACCCGGGAGATGCGCCGCTCGAGCACCTTCTCCACGCTCTCCACCGGCACGCCACCCGGACGGAGCAGGAGCGGCTCGTCTCCGCTCAGGTCGACGATGGTCGACTCCACCCCGACCCGCGCGGGACCGCCGTCCAGGACCAGGTCCACGTCGCTCCCCAGGTCCGCCCGCACGTGCTCGGCGCGGGTGGGGCTCACCCGTCCGAAGCGGTTGGCGCTCGGCGCCGCCACCCCGCCGTCGAAGGCCCGCAGCACCGCCAGCGCCACCGGATGTCCCGGCACCCGCAGCGCCACCGTGTCCTGCCCGCCGGTCACCGCGTCCGACGCCCGCGGGGAGCGCTTCAGCACCAGGGTCAGCGGCCCGGGCCAGAACGCCGAGGCCAGCCGGTGCGCCTCGGGCGGCACGCTGGTCGCCCAGGACTCCATGGACGAGGCCTGCGCCACGTGGACGATGAGCGGGTGCGTCGATGGCCGGCCCTTCACGGCGAAGATGCGCCGCACCGCCAGCTCGTTCTCCGCGTCCGCCGCGAGGCCGTACACCGTCTCGGTCGGAAGCCCGACGAGACCTCCGCGGCGGAGCACCGCGACGGCGGCGGCGATGCTTTCTGGAGAGGTCACTTCCATCCTGGGCAGTTGCGGTGGAGCAAGCTCGCTCATAACAAGCGCATGGTGGGTGCCGGAAGTGGTCGCCCCCCGGAGGCCGTCGATGGACGAGCAGCGGTACCTCGCGCGGAGCCCCATGCCGGTGCCGGCCCGCGAGCTGTTCGACTGGCACGCCCGCCCCGGGGCCTTCGAGCGCCTCAACCCACCGTTCGACCCGGTGGAGATCCTCGAGCGCTCCGGCGGCCTCACCCCGGGCGCCCGCACCGTCGTCCGCCTCCACCTCGGGCCGCTGCCCCGGACCTTCGTCGCGGTCCACACCGCGCTGGACGAGGGCCGCTCCTTCACCGATCGGCAGGAGTCCGGTCCGTTCGCCCGCTGGGAGCACGTGCACCGGATGGTTTCCGACGGCGCGGACCGCTCGTTCCTCGAGGACGAGATTCGATACGCCCTGCCGCTCGGACCGTTCGGGGCCGGCGTGGCGAGGGAGAAGCTCGAGTCGCTCTTCGCCTATCGCCACGCCCTCACCGCCGCCGATCTCGCGCGGCACGCCGAGCTGCCCGGCCTGCCGCTCCGCGTGGGCATCACCGGCTCGCACGGGCTCATCGGCGACGCGCTCGCGCACTTCCTGACCACCGGCGGCCACGTGGTGGTGCGCCTCGGCCGCGGGGAGAACGCCGGCGAGGTGGACGGGCTCGACGCCGTGGTGAACCTCGCCGGCGCCAACGTCGGCGCGGGCCGGTGGACCGAGGCCCGGAAGCGGGAGATCCTCGAGAGCCGCGTCCGCACCACCGAGGCGGTGGTGGCCGGCATCCTCCGCGCCGGCCACCGCCCGTCGGTGCTCGTCAACGGCTCGGCCACCGGCTTCTACGGCGACCGCGGGGAGGCGCCGGTCGACGAGTCGTCCTCGCGCGGCACCGGCTTCCTCGCCGAGGTGGTGGAGGCCTGGGAGGCGGCGACTCGCCCCGCCGAGGAGGCCGGGGTGCGGGTGGTGAGGCTCCGCACGGGCGTGGTGCTGAGCCCCGACGGAGGCGCCCTGGGGAAGATGCTTCCGGTCTTCAAGGCCGGCGCGGGCGGGAGGCTCGGCTCGGGGAGGCAGGTGTTCAGCTGGATCGCCCTCGAGGACGTCGTCGGGGCGATCCACTTCGCGCTCCGCACCCCGTCCTTCCAGGGCGTGGCCAACCTCACCGCCCCCGAGCCGGTCACCAACGCCGGGTTCACCCACGTGCTCGGTCGGGTGCTCCATCGTCCCACAGTCGCCTCGGTCCCGGCGCCGGTCATCCGCGCCATCTTCGGCGAGATGGGCCAGGAGTCGGTGCTCTCCGGCGCGAACGTCGTCCCCCGCGCCCTCCTGGACGCGGGCTTCCGCTTCCGCTGGCCGGGGCTGGAGGACGCGTTGCGATTCTGTCTCGGAAAGGTCCGGCTCCCGAGCACCGGCTGACCGCGGAAACCGCCCTTGACCGGGGGCCCCGTGCCTGGGAAGAGAGCGCCCCCCAGGGATGATCCAGGTCGAGCAGCTCTCCAAGTACTACGGAGCACGGGCGGCCATCCGGAACCTGTCGTTCCGCATCGACTCCGGCGAGGTCGTTGGCTTCCTGGGCCTGAACGGCGCCGGGAAGACCACCACCTTGCGCATTCTCGGCTGCGTGCTGCTCCCCACCTCGGGAACGGTGCGGCTCGACGGGCAGGATCTGCTGTCGGCTCCCCGGCAGCTCAAGGCCCGCATCGGCTTCCTGCCCGAGACCCCGCCGCTCTACGAGGACATGACCGTGGGCGAGTACCTGGCCTTCGTCGCCGGGCTCCGCGGGGTGGACCCGGCGCGCATCCCGGCGCGGGTCGGGGAGACCGAGGAGCGCACCGGCCTCGCCGCGATCGACGCCGAGCGCATCTCGACGCTCAGTCACGGGTTCCGCCAGCGGGTCGGGGTGGCCCAGGCCCTGGTGCACGCGCCCGAGGTGCTCCTCCTCGACGAGCCGGCCAACGGCCTGGACCCGGTGCAGAACGTGGAGATGCGCGCCCTCGTCCGGAGCCTGCGCGGAGACCACACCGTGCTGGTCTCCAGCCACATCCTTCCGGAGATCGCCCAGACCTGTGACCGCCTCCTGGTGGTTCGTGACGGCGAGCTGGTGGCCCAGGGAAGCGAGGCCGAGCTCCAGGAGCGTCTCGGCGTCGGGACCGGGGTCGAGCTGGAAATCGCCGGACCGGTGGAGGCGGTGGCCTCGGCGCTGCGGAACGTTCCGGGCGTGCGCGCGGTCGCCGTGCAGATGGTGGCGCCCGACCGGGCGGTGCTCCGGGTGGACGCGCCCGACGCGCTCCGGCCCGCGCTGGCCCAGGCGGCGCTCGCCGCGGGCGCCCAGCTCTTCCGGCTCGACGTCTCGGCGGACCGGCTGGAGTCGCTCTTCCTCAAGCTCACCGGGAGGGGCGCGTCGGCATGAGCCCGGTGCTCCTCATCGCCCGCCGGGAGCTCCGCGGCTACCTCCGCACCATGACCGGGTGGATCATCGCCGCGTCGGTGCTGCTCATCGATGGCCTGCTGTTCAACGCCTTCGCCCTCGAGGGCTCCCGCCGCTCCACCGAGGTCCTGACCCGGTTCTTCTACTTCGCCTCCGGGCCGACGATGGTCGCGGCCATCTTCCTCGCCATGCGGCTGCTGGCCGAGGAGCGGCAGCTGGGGACCCTGCCCCTGCTCTACGCCTCCCCGGTGCGAGATCGGGACATCGTGCTCGGGAAGTTCCTCGGTGCGGTGGCGTTCCTCTCCGGCGTCACCCTGGCCACGGTGTACATGCCGCTGCTCATCCTGGTGCACGGGCAGATCTCGCTGGGGCACCTGCTCGCCGGCTACCTCGGCCTGCTCCTGCTCGGCAGCGCGTCGCTCGGTCTGGGGACTCTCGGATCGTCGCTCGCCCGGAGCCAGATCATCGCCGCCATCCTCGGCGCGGCGCTCCTGGTGTCGCTGCTGGTGGCCTGGCTCCTGGCGTCGGTCACCGAGCCGCCGTTCTCGAAGCTCTTCGCCGCCATTGCTCTGCACAACGCTCACTTCCCCCCGTTCCAGTCGGGCCAGGTGCATCTGCGGGACGTGGCCTACTACCTGCTCGTGACCTGGGTGGCGCTCTTCGCCACCACCCGGGTGCTCGAGGCGCGGCGGTGGCAATGAACGCGAGGAGCGGCCTCCTCACCGTTGCCACGGTGCTCGGGCTCCTCGCCGTCTTCCTCGGCGAGCGAGTGGTGGGGTCGGGAGCCCTCCGCGTCGTCCTGGACCTCGTGGGGGTGCTCGCGGTCGCGACCGCCACCGTGCTGCGCTGGAGCCGCTCGGCGCTCTCCGCCGCCGCGCCGCGGGCCCGGGTGGAGCGGCTCTTCGCGCTGCTCTCCACCCTCGCGCTCCTGGCGCTGCTCGCCTGGTTCGCGCAATCCGACGTGGTCCTCGCCGCCGGCGGCCCGGACGTTCCCCGGAGCTTCCCCCGGCTGGCCACGGTTCTCGGGCTGGCCACCGCGCTCCTCGCCTCGGCGGCGGTGGGGCCGCTGCTCGTCGGCGAGCTGGCGTACGCGGCCATGGCCCGCGCGCCCGAGGTGGAGGTGAGCCGGGTGCAGGACGCGGTCGGGACCGGCGCGGCCCTGGTGGCGGTCCTCACCACCGCGCTCTCCCTGGGCTGGGTGGCGGATGCGACGGACGTGTCCAGCGACTGGAGCTACTTCCGTCCCGGTCGGCCGAGCGAGTCGACCCGCGGCCTGGTGCGCGGCTTCACCGAGCCGGTCACGCTCACGCTGTTCTTCCCGCCCGGCTCGGAGGCCGGGGCGGCGGTGCGCGACTACGCCGAGTCCCTCGCGGCGGAGAGCCCGCTCCTCCGCGTCGAGCGCCTGGACGCGGCGGTGGACCTCGCCCGGGCCCGCGCGGTGGGGGTGAGCGGCAACGGCGCCATCGCGGTGAGCCGCGGCGAGCGTCACGAGACCTACCTCACCGGAACCACGCTCGACTCCTCGAGGAGTCAGCTCCGCGAGCTGGACCCCGAGGTGCAGAAGCGCCTGTACAAGGTCGCCCGCGCCCAGAAGGTCCTCTACGTCACCACCGGACACGGCGAGCGGGCGGCGATGAACGCCGACCTCTCCGACCCGCGGGGCACGGTGAAGACGTTCCAGGATCTGCTCCGGGCGCAGAACGACGAGGTCCGTCCGCTCGGCGCTGCCCAGGGCCTGGCCACCGAGGTACCGCGCGATGCAGCCGCGGTGCTGGTGCTGGGCCCCACCACCCCCTTCCTCCGCGAGGAGGTGGAGTCGCTGGTCCGCTGGGTCCGCGGGGGCGGCCGGCTCCTGGTGGCGCTCGACCCCGAGTCCGGCTCGCAGTTCGATGCCCTCCTCCAGCCGATCGGCGTGCGCTTCGTGCCCACGACGCTGGTGAACGACCGGGTGTACCTCGCACGCACGCATCAGCCCAGCGATCGAGCGCAGCTGGTGACCGCGACCTTCGGGCCGCACGCCAGCGTCGGCACCCTGGTGCGGGCCAGCGGGCGGCTCCCGGTGTTCCTCCTCGGCGCCGGCTCGCTGGAGATGCTGACCCAGAAGCCGGCCGGGGTGAACGTGGTCTTCACCATCTCCGCGCTCCCCGAGACGTTCCGCGACCTCGACGGGAGCTACGCCTTCGATCCCCGCGCCGAGAAGCGGAAGGCCTGGGAGGTGGCCGCCGCGATCTCCCTCCCGAAGAGGGGCAACGAGGAGGGGCGAGCGGTGGTGGTGGCCGACTCCGACGCCTTCACCGACCTGGTCCTCGACGTCAGCCCCGGCAACCGCGCCTTCGCGCTGGACGCGGTGCGCTGGCTGCTCGGTGAGGAATCCCTGGGCGCTCCGGGCGGCGAGACCGACTTCCCCATCCAGCACACCCGTGGCCAGGAGGTGGCCTGGTTCTACGTCACCGTGTTCGTCGCCCCGCTGGCGATGCTCGGCGCGGGCTTCTGGGTGACGCGGCGGAGGAGGACCGGATGAGGGGGCGCCCGGTCCTGGCACAGGTCGCGGTCGCCGCCGGCGCGCTGGCGCTGGCCGCGGTGGTCTGGCTCCGTCCGCCGCGCCAGGGTGCCCCGGGCGAGGTTCCGGTGGCATCGCTCGGCCGTGGCGAGGTGAAGGCGGTGTTCTGGGACGACGGCTCGCACCGGGTGGACGTCTTCCGCGTGAGCGATTCCGATCGCACCGTCTGGGTGCGGATCGCCACCAGCCCCTCCCTGCAGGCCCCGGACGGAGGGGCCGGCGCGGACGGGGGTGTCGCCGCCGACGCCGGCACCGCGCCCCAGGGTTCTCGGCCCGATGCAGGACCGGCCGCGCGCGCCGCGCCCGCCGACGCCGGCATTCGCGCCCGCGCCGACGCCGGCCTCCCGGACGCGCTGCGCGCCGTCCGCGAGGCTCCGCCCCCACCTCCGCGCGATCTGCGCGGCAACGAGGTGGCCGAGCAGCTGCTGGATCGCGTCTCGCCGCCCATGGCCACCCGCGACCTGGGCATCGCCACGCCCGAGCGCCGGAGCGATCTGGGGCTCGCCGCCTCCAGCAAGCGGCTCCGGCTCGACACCGGGCAGGGCCCGTCCGCACCGGGCCGCAGCCTCGAGTACGCGGTGTCGACACCCCCCGGTGCCGCCGGCGCTTACCTCCTCGCTCCGGACGGGCACCTGTGGCTGGTCCAGGAGTCGCTGGTCCAGGACCTCTCGGCGGCGGCGAGCCGGCTGGTGGACCGGCGGCTCCACGCCTTCCGCGCCGACGAGCCGGACGCGCTGCAGCTCCAGCTCGACGGCCGCACCCGCGCCTTCGTCGTCCGCAAGGTGCAGGGCGCGACCCGCGTCGCCCCCGCCGAGAACCCCGACGACCCGAGCGCCGACGCGACGGCCTGGGCCGAGCGGGTGTGGCGGCTGGCTCCGCTCGAGGTGCTGGGACGCGGGGAGACCCCGCGGGAGGGGACACCGGCGCTCTCCGTCCGCGTCGAGTACAGCCGCGACCGCCGTCCGCTGGGCTTCCTCGAGCTCGGGCGCGCGGGTCCCGAGTGGTACGCCCGCACCGAGCACACCTCGGGCTGGGTCCGGCTCCCGCCGCAGTCCGCCACGGTGCGCGAGCAGGCCGAGCGGCTCGAGGCCGGGGCGCCGTTCACCCCCCGCTGACGGCGCGATCCAGGGGGTCCGGCGCCGGGGTTTGCACTTCTTCACCGGAGACCCCGCGGGCGCTTCACACCCCCCGCTTACCTCTCTCCTCGCGGGCGGCAATTCCGTCGCCATGCAGGACTGGAGAGAAACGATGCTGGGTTTTCTGGTGGGCGCGGTGTGTCTCTACGCCCTCGTCCGGACGATGCGCGGGGGCGGATGGCCCTACGCCCACGGCCCGGGCCCCTGGGGCCGCCACCGCTGGGGCGGCTGGCGGCATGAGGGCTGGCACGGACCGGGTCGCGGTGCCCGTGGCCCGCTGCGCTGGCTGTTCGAGCGGATGGACACCTCGCCCGGGCAGGAGAGGGTGATCGCCGAGGCAGCCGATGCCCTCCGGGGCACGATGCGCGGCTGGCACGACGACGCCGAGCGGATGCGCTCCGACGTGGCCCGCAGCATCCGGGGCGAGACGTTCGACGCCGCGGCCCTGGAGGAGGCCTTCGCCCGGGCCGAGGCGCGGATGGCGACCGTCCGCGAGACGCTGCGCGGGCAGGCGGCGCGCGTCCACGAGGCGCTGGATTCCCGGCAGCGGGCCGAGCTGGCGGATCTCCTGTCCTCCGGCTGGCGCCGGCGGTGGTGAGGAGGAGCGGGTCATGAGACGCGACGTGCGCATCGTGCTTCTCACCGCCGGGGTCCTGGTCGGCTTCGGCTCCGGGTTCCACTCGCTCCGGATGCGGCACTGGGAGCGCCGCCTGGCCTGGGAGCGGCACATGGCGGGGCTGTGCGTGGACGCCGCACGGGGCGCCCAGGCCCGCCAGCCCCCGGCGTTCCTGCCACCGGACGAGGCAGGACGTTAGAGTTCCCGGCCTGCCATGTCCGTCCGGGTGCTGTGCATCGACGACGACCGCCGGTTGCAAGAGCTGCTGGTGAGCTGGCTCGGCCAGAACGGCGTCCAGGTGACGCCGGCCTACGACGGCCAGAGCGGCATCCAGGCGCTGGACGCCTCCGCCTTCGACGCCGTGCTCCTGGACATCATGCTCCCGGGCATGGACGGGCTGGAGGTGCTCCGGCGCATCCGGACCCGGAGCCGCGTGCCGATCCTGATGCTCACCGCCAAGGGCGACGAGACCGACCGGGTGGTGGGGCTGGAGATCGGTGCGGACGACTACGTGCCCAAGCCCTTCAGCCCCCGCGAGCTGCTGGCCCGCCTGCGCGCGGTGCTCCGGCGGAGCTCCCCCGAGGCGGTGAGCGAGAAGCTGGCGGTGTGCGACGTGCAGGTGGACGTCGGGGCCCGGCTGGTGACGGTGGAGGGCAAGCCGGTGGACCTCACCGGACTGGAGTTCGACATCCTCGTCGCGCTGATGCGCCGCGCGGGCCGGGTCATCCCGCGGGATGCCCTCCTCGCCGAGGCCGGGCGGAGCGACGTGGTGGTGGGCGAGCGAACCGTGGACGTCCACATCTCCCATCTCCGGGCGAAGCTCGGCGACGATCCGCGCTCCCCCCGGCGGATCAAGACGGTCCGTGGCGTGGGCTACGTGCTCAGCCGGGAGCAGTAGCCGGTGGTCCCGCCCTGCCATCCCTGGCACCACCGGAGCCGCTGGCCGGACCTGGTGCGCTGGCGGAACCGCGCCCGGATGCAGCGGCGGCTGTTCGTCTGGTTCGGGGTGTCCATCCTGGTCACCGCCTTCGTCGTCTTGGCCGTCACCACCGTGGTGGACCGGTTCCGCGGGCCGTCGGCGCGCGCGCAGTGGAACAACGTGCAGGCGCTCATCGGCGTGCAGGCTTCGAGGGTGTGGGACGATCCCCGCCACCGTGACGCCTGGGCCTCCGAGATCGCCGGGCAGCTGGGCTGGTCGGTGCGGCTGGACGTTGCCCTGGGCAAGGAGTTTGCCCGCTTCGGACCGCCGACGATTCACTGGGCCGCGAGCGCGCCCGTGTTCCGCGACGGCGTGCAGGTGGGCACGGTGCGGGTGCATCCCTGGCCGCGCGGCGGCGGCGGGTGGACGGTCCTCCTCGCGCTGGCGGTGGCGGTGGTGTCGCTCTGGGCCATCTCCGGGCGCATCGCCTGGAAGCTGGCCTGGCCGCTGGAGGAGCTGACCCGCGTGGCCCGCGATCTCGGCGAGGGACGGCTCCAGAGCCGGTTCGACGTGCGCTTCGCCCGGGGCGAGGTGCGCTCGCTGGCCGAGGTGATGAACGGGATGGCCGAGCGCATCGAGCGACAGCTGAAGGACCAGCGCGAGCTGCTGGCCGCGGTGAGCCACGAGCTGCGCACGCCGCTGGCCCGCATCCGGCTCCTCCTGGAGCTCGGTCGCGGTGGGGACACCTCGGTGCTCGACCAGCTCGAGCACGAGGTGCTGGAGATGGACGCGCTGGTGGGCGAGCTGCTCGCCTCGGCGCGGCTGGACTTCACGGCCATGGCCCGGGTGCCGCTCGATGCCGGTGACCTCGGAGCCCGGGCGCTGGAGCGCGCGGCCCTTCCCACGGCGCTGCTGGAGGTGGACGACGCCCCGGTCTCGCTCGAGGGGGACCCGACCCTGCTCCAGCGGGCGCTGTCCAACCTCCTGGAGAACGCTCGGGTGCACGGCGGCGGCGTCACCCGGCTCCGGGTCGACGTGCCGAACGGCGTGGTCCGCTTCTCCGTCGAGGACGCGGGGCCCGGGCTCGAAGGGGACGGGGAGCGCGTCTTTCACCCCTTCCAGCGAGGGGAGACGAGCGACGGGCTCGGTCTCGGGCTGGCGCTGGTCCGGCGCATCGCCGAGGCGCACGGCGGGAGCGCGTTCGCCGAGAACCGGACCGAGGGCGGTGCGCGCGTGGGCTTCACCGTGCGCCGTCCGGCCGAGCGCGACGGGGTCAGACCCCCTCGAACATCGCGCGGATGACTCGCCACACCATCCGCAGCTCGTTCCGGTTCCGCTTGCCGAGGTAGTCGCAGAGCTCGGCGACCTGGTCTCGCCGGTCGCGGTCGAAGTCGTTGAACAGCGTGCGCAGTGACACGTCGAGGCCGGTGGCGAGCTTGTTCACCGTCTCCAGGGACGGAGAGAACGCGCCGCGCTCGATCCGCCGCACGGCGTCGACCGACAGCTCGCTCCGCTCCGCGAGCCCCTCCTGGGTGAACTGCCGGGCGTGGCGCAGCGCCCGCACGTGCACGCCGAACCTCTTGCCGACGTTCAGGCGCATGGACTCTCCCATGCAGGCGTGGCGCGGCAGACGGTCCGGATCAGGACAATCCATTGCTCCTGGCGACGCATCTCGACCATGGACGGTAACCACGCCCAGGGCGCCGGCGAGGCCCTTGCGCCGGCCGACTGTCAGACAGGGGGCGCGGCTTCCACCGGCTCTTCCAGGTGCCCGACATGCCGCGGTGCTGCGTCGGTGCGCTGCACCAGCGCGGCGGCGAAGCGGGTTCCCGCGACCTGGAACGCCAGGCGGGTCCAGAGGACGGTCTGGCCCACCCCCAGGGCGAGCAGCGCCAGGCCGGCGTTGCCTTCGGGCAGCATCGCTCGCCCCCGCATCAGGAGGAGGGCTGCCCCGGTCGCCACCGCACCGAGCACCGCGTAGAGCACGATGGAGAGGGGGGAGCGCAGCACGAGCCGCAGCGCGCGCCACGCCGCCCGGCGGGTGGTCCGGAGGTCGTCGCGGAAGATCAGCACCCGTCCCACCTCGAGCGAGAGTCTCCACAGCGCGAGGGCCACGCCGAGCACCGCGAGATGGAGGACGCTCGTGACGCCGAAGGGGCTGCCGAAGATCCAGGTCTCGCCGGGCATGGTGAAGATGGTGCGGAGGCCGAGGACGTGCAGCAGCGCGGCGAGCCCGACCGGAACGAGCATCGCCACCCCGAGGAGCAGCAGGAGCCAGAGATAGAGCCGCGCGTTCCGGCCGACGAGCCGGCCCGACTGCCCGAGGAACGCCCCCAGGCGGAACGGTCCGCCCGCGGATGCTCGCCAGACCACGCCTCCCACCAGGAAGGTCTGGAGCACCACGAGAAGCAGGAGCGGGGCGCCGACGGAGGGCGTTCCACCGCCGACGAAGAGCGGGCGAAGGCCGATCAGGAGCTCGGAGGAGACGAGCGGCTTGCCCACCGCCAGCGGCGCGTGGCCGAACGCCGCCCACACGGTCGGCACCGTGGGAGCGACCATCAGCCCAGCGACCAGCCAGTTGGCCCAGAGGAGCACGGCGACGGTGCGCCACTCGCCGAACCCCACCCGGATGGGCTCGAGCAGCCGGTTCACAGGAGCGACCCCACGGCTGCGGCGAGGAGCTGCGCGGCGTAGAGGAACCAACCGCCCACGGTGAGCGCCGGGCCGGGCGTGGCGTCCAGCGAGCGGGCGTCGTTGCCCGGCGAGGTGTCGATCGTCGGTCGTGCGCCGGGATGGACCTCGGCCAGGGTGACGCGGCCGCCGGGAGGCGGACGCTCGGTGACGATGCGGGTCCACAGCTCACCGGGCGGCACGTCACGACGCAGGTGCGTGCCGTCGGCGAATGTGAGCTGCACGTCGAGCGGGAGGGGGAGATCGCCTCGCCGCTCCACGAGCACCTCGCAGCGAACGTCGCCCCCGGGGTCGGCAGCGCGAGGAGCTCGTAGGACGGGAGTGCCACCGTCGGCGTCGAAGAATCCGGAGGGCGGACGAGGCGGAGCGCAGCGGAGCCCGGTGACGGAGTCGTCCAGCCCGGCGGTTCCACGGAAGAGCGCGTTGCCCAGCGGACGCAGATCCTTGCCGGAGACCTCGGAGGCGAGCTGGAGGAAGTCGTCGGTCGACGGATGGCGGAAGGCCCAGCGCTCGGCATAGGTGCGCATCAGCCGGGCGAAGGTCTCCGGGCCCACCTCCTGCTCCAGCACCGCCAGCGCCGCGGCGGCGCGACCGTAAGTGCTCCGGCCCATCTCCCCGCCGGTCTTGAAGCGCCAGCTCGGTCTCAGGATCGACGACTCGAAGCGGGGAACGGTCCCCGCCGGTCGGATGTCCCGCTCGGGGATTCTGGAGCGCAGGAGAGGTCCGAGGAACCACCGCGTCCCCGGGGGGAGGAACTGCGCGAGATCCCAGTCGAGCCCGACGGCGTTCATTACCTCGGTGGTCGCCCAGGTGGCGAAGCCCTCGTCGAGCCAGGCTTCCTCGAACTCGTTCGAGGCCACCATCCCTTGCCACCAGCCGTGCACGACCTCGTGGATCGCCACCTCCCAGAGCAGCGAGTCGCGCGGCTGGGCGGGGTCGGTCCGCGCGTACACGGTGACGAAGGTCGGGTACTCCATCCCGCCCGACTGGAGATTCGCTCCGATCGGCGGCGCGACCAGGGTGAGGTGCGGATAGGGGTACGGCAGCCAGCGGCGCCCGGCGTGCTCGAGAGCGACCTTCGCCGCGGCGAGGACGTGGGGCGCGGTCCGGCGCGCCTCGGGTGGCACCAGCACGGTGAGGCCCACCTCCGGAAGCCCGTCGCTCCGGAAGACGTCGCTCACCTCCAGCGCGCCCTCCCAGGCGGTCCAGGCGAAGTCGATGACGTCGTCCTGGTGGAAGCGGTGGGTCACGGTCCCGTCGGGGTTCTCGGTGCGCCCGGTGCGGACGCCGGCAGCGCCCACCGCCATCGTGCGCGGGACGGTGAGCGCCGCGTCGTAGCTGCCGAAGTCGGCGTAGAACTCGGTGGTCGCATGGAACTGGTGGCAGTTCCAGGTCGGGGTGCGGACGCCGCGCTGAGGGGGCACCTCGAGCACGCCGATCTTCGGGAACCACTGGCCGAAGAGCGTGTACTTCCCGTGGACGCCGGTGCGCGCGGCGAGCTTCGGCACACGGGCCTCCCAGGCGAGGTCGAGCGTCACCTGGCCGCCCGGCGGGACCGGCGCGGGCAGGGTGAGGGTGAAGACCGTCTGGTCGGCCGGGTTGCCGTCGTCGGGCCGCTCCCACCGCAGGGTGGAGCGCACGTCGGTCCCGTCCGGAAGCCGCGCCGAGCGGAGCTCGGTCCAGCCAAAGTCCTCGCCTGCGTAGCGGCCGGTGCTCGCGCGGGCAGCTCCGGCCCGCCTCTGCTCACGGACGAAGGTGCTCTCGCTGTTCTTGAAGGCGTTCCAGTACGTGTGGAACCAGAGCGTGCCCTGGGGGAGGTCGGAGCGGTTCGTCCAGGTGAGGCGGGCGGTGCCGGTGAGGTGCCGCTTGGCCGGGTCGTAGCGCGCCTCGAGCACGTAGCTCGCGGTGCGGTCGCTCAGCGGCGCGCCGATGCTGCGCCCGGACTGGTCGAAGCGGGGCGGCGCGGGGGTGACGCCGACCACCAGCAAGAGGAGGGGGGCGAGCATGGAATGGGATGCAAGACTGCCTGGCCGGCAGGGAGAGGCAACAATCCGATGCATCGAGGCGCTTCTCGAAGCCCGAGACGTGCCCCCCGAGAGATCTGCGAGATGGGATTGCGTCGACGCTGCCCTGAGGGACGCGGCCGTGCGGGGTTCAGCGCGCGAATGCCACTGCTGGCCCTGGCCTCCAGCCTCGCGCGCCGGCCGGTTGTCGCGCTTCGCTCCGAGGCTGGCCGGGACCTGTTGGGCGACATCGCATGCCTGCGTGGACCAGCCGAGGGAGGGCGTCTCAAAAAAAAATATATGCGTGCCTCACTATGCAGGACGCACATGATTTTTCTGGAAAGAAGGCGCCCATCGGCTTGACTCTCGCTCATTCGAAGTCTTCTGCCCGTGATGCACGGGCCAGCGCTCGGCCTTTCGCGGCTCCGCGACGCAGGACTCGGGCCGGGATACCGGTCGGCGCCTCGCCTCCTCGGAAGCTCGGTGATTCGGCGGATCCGGCGGTGCCTGGAGACGTCCGCGCTCACGCCGGAGCGCTGGCGGTCACGCAGGCCGCTCGGGAGAGCCCGTGCCTCGGACGCCTCGGCCCTTCCGCGTCTCCCACGGGCTCGTCGTTCGGTCGGCTCCGTGTTCCGCGGAAACCGGATCCATGGGCCGCAGCGTCGTGTCGCGACCGCGACGGATCCGCGGCTCAGCACCTACAGCCCCGGCGGCGGGAGCTGCGTCCCGTCCATCTCCAGCCCCGGAACCTCCGCGAGCCTGCGCGCCACCTGCGAGACCCGGGTCTCATCGACGTCGGAGCGCACGTCGAGGGTGAAGCTGACCTCGTCGTGCCGGTGCCCCGGACGCACCCGGAAGCGCGGACGGGGCACCCGCTCCAGCCGGCCGACCAGCCCGTGCAGGCCGGCGTTCCACTCCTCCGTCAGCTGATCCAGCGGGACCCGCTCGACCCGGAGCCGGTAGGCGTCGCCCGGAAGGTCCTCGACCAGGATGCGCCCCTCGAGCGCGTGCCCCTTCCGGCGGAGCTCGGTCCGCTGGGCCTCGGTGAGGAACTGCTCGGGCACCGGCGGCGCCGGGGCCGAGCCCAGGGTGTCGAGCAGCTTCGTGCGCACCGACGCGGTCCGGGGTGCGCGGGTGAAGGCCGTCCACTCGCTCGCCAGCCGCGACTGCCAGGTGGAGGCGGCCCTGCGCCAGCGAGCGACCTCGGCCTTCTGCGCCGGAGTCAGAAGCTCCAGCGTCTCGGCGCCGGAGATCGCGTCGGGCAGGGCGGGCGGTGCGCTCCCCCCGGCGAGCGGATCCGCGGAGAGGAAGGTGAGCACCCCGGGCTCGTTGCCCTCGGTCAGCAGACCCGGCGCCACGGTGAGCCGGAGCCTCGCGGCGGGAATGACGGCGCGCATCTCCACCGGCTGCCGCTGTTCCACCTTGCGGCGCACGGCCTCCGGGGGCCGGGGCCAGGTCATCCATCCGGCGAACGGGGAACCGGGGTCGATCCGCGCCGGGAGCCGCTCCTCGTGCCGCACGACGTCGGCGGGACCCGCGCGGCCGACCCGGGTCACCGGGGTGCAGACCCCGGGCTCGAGGCACACCACGTCCGGAGGGGAAGCGGCCAGGAAGACGAGGACGGCGACCAGCACTGGACCGGGGACGGTACCAGGGGTCGTTCGCGTGTGAAGACATGTTTCCGCCCTGCCGGGGTGCGAGCCCGGGCGGTAGGGTGGGATTGGATGACCGTCCCCGAGCACATCTCCGTCGTGTACGTCGAGGACGACGAGCGGCTCGCCCGTCTGACCCAGCGCTACCTCGAGTCGCACGGGGTGGTGGTCACGCTCGCCGGGGACGGGCGCGAGGGGCTGGCCCAGACGCTCCGGGTGTGGCCGGACGTGGTGCTGCTGGATCTCATGCTCCCCCACGTCGACGGGGTGGAGCTCTGCCGGCAGCTCCGCGCCCGGGCCGACGTCCCGATCATCATGGTCACCGCCCGCGGCGAGGAGGCGGACCGGGTGCTGGGCCTCGAGGCCGGCGCCGACGACTACGTGCCCAAGCCGTTCAGCTCGCGCGAGCTGCTGGCGCGCATCCGTGCCCAGGCCCGCCGCTCCCGCGGCCGCGCCGGCCCCTCCAACCGCCCCATCACCGTGGGCCCGCTCACCGTGGACCCGGCGGCGATGCGGGTGACGCTGGGGAGCGTCGAGCTCGGGCTCACCACCTACGAGTTCCAGCTCTTGAAGGCCCTGGCCGAGCGCGCGGGCCGGGTCCTCAGCCGCGAGCAGCTGCTCGACCTGGTGCACGGCAGCGCCGAGGAAGCGTTCGACCGGAGCATCGACGTGCACGTCTCCCACCTCCGGGCGAAGCTCGGCGACGATGCCCGGTCTCCCCGCTGGCTCATCACCGTGCGCGGCGTGGGCTACATGCTCGCCGCGGACCGCCCGGCGTGAGCGCGGACCCCCCGGCTGCCGTGCGGCGCCCACCGCTCCTCGGGCGGCTGGTGGTGCGGATCTACCTCGTCTGCCTGGCCCAGCTGCTGGTGGTGGTGGTCGGGGTCGCCGTCCTGATGCACCAGTCGCGGATCCCCGAGTCCTGGCTCCGCGGGCAGGGCCGGTACGTGGTGGAGCAGATCCTGCCCGTGCTCCACGACCCGGCGGGGCTGGAGCGCGCGCTCACCCAGCTCCGCGAGACCGCCGGCGCCCGGATGACGCTGTACCGGCCCGACCGGACGCAGCTCGCGAGCAACGTCGCCCCTGCGCTGCCCCTGCCCCCGGACCCCATCGCGGCGTCCCTCCAGACGACGCCGCCGCTCGTCCTCCCGCTGGTGCGCCCCCCGCGGGGACCGCACGGCCTTGCCTTCCACGTCGGTCCGCCCCCACCGCGGCGTCCCGGTCCGGGGCCGTTCGAGGTCCTGATGCAATCGCCCGAGCTCGGCCCGGGGCCTCCGCCCCCGCCGCCCGCCGGAGCACCCGGGCCGGTGGGCGTCCCGTTTCGTCCACCCGAGAGCGCCGGGCCCGGTCCACCTCCCGGACCCTTCGGCGTGGCGCTCACCCCCCCACTGGGCCGGCCTCCGAGTCCGCCTCCCCCTCCACCGGTGCAGGGCTGGACCGTCCTCGACCCCGGGCCGCCTCCCCCCCCACCGCTGCAGGGCTGGGCCGTGCTCGACCTCCGGCCGCCCATGCCTCCCCCGTGGCAGCTCGCGGCCGTGGCCGGTCTGGTGCTCGCCGCGGTGGGCATCGGCTCGGCGCTCCTGGCTCGCTCCATCTCCCGTCCGCTCGGCACGCTCTCCGGGGCCGCGACCCGACTCGGTGCGGGAGACCTCGACGCCCGCGCCGCGCTCGACCAGAACGACGAGCTGGGGGAGGTGGGCCGCGCCTTCGACGGGATGGCGGACCGGGTGGTGGCGCTCCTCCGGGCGGAGAAGGCGCTGCTCGCCGGGGTGTCCCACGAGCTGCGCACGCCGCTGGCCCGCATCCGGGTGGCGCTGGAGCTGGCGGAGGAGGGCGACATCATCACCGCTCGCGCCTCGCTGGCGGACATCACCGACGACCTCGGTGAGCTGGAGCGCCTGGTGGACGAGCTCCTCACCGCCGCGCGCCTCGAGCTCGGACAGTCCGCCCCCGGCGCCCCCGCGCTCCGGCCGAGGACCGTCGAGGCCGCCGCCCTGGCCGCGACCGCGGCCGAGCGCTTCCTCTCCGTTCACCCCCAGCACCGGCTCGACGCGGCGGTGGCGGATTCCGCGGGACGGCTTGAGGCGGACCCGGCGCTCGTCAGTCGCGTGCTGAACAACCTCCTGGACAACGCCGCCAAGTACTCGGCCCCTTCCGCGGGGTGGGTGCGCCTCGGGGTGGAGGGGACGGCGAGCGAGGTGACCTTCACCGTCGAGGACCACGGGGCCGGCATCGCGCCCGAGGACCTGCCGCACGTCTTCACTCCCTTCTTCCGCGCGGACCGGAGCCGCAGCCGGAGCACCGGCGGATTCGGGCTGGGGCTGTCGCTCGCGCGGAGCATCGCCGAGGCCCACGGAGGCCGGCTGGAGCTCGCGTCCGGGCCGGACGCCGGGACCCGCGCAACCCTGGTGCTCCCCCGGTCGGGACCGCTTCATGGAACGACACCGGGCGCCAGCATGGGAAACACAGTTGCGGCGTAGCACCAGAGGCCTCACCTCGAGCGGAAGGGCCGTGGGGGCGACCCCGGTGGCGACGGAGGGGTTCCTGGAGCGCTATAAGGAGGCCGGCGGCTCGGAGGTGGGCTGCGGGAGCTCGCTGTCCGGTCTGCTGCTCTCCTGTCTGGCCGGGCAGGGGCGGAGGCGTCGATAGGATGGGTCCGTTCCTGGCACTTCTGCTCGCGGCCGCGCCCGGCGCCTCTCCTGCCGCGGAGGGCCAGCCCGTCGCTCCGGCCGCGAAGCCGGCGGAGACGGCGGTCTCGGTGGGTCTGGGACGGGTGCGCCAGGGAGGTGCGCTCGGGGCCGGGCTGTCACTGACCCGGGGCAACGCGCTCGACGCTCCCGCGCCGGGGAAGAGCCGCCTCGTCTACCGGCTCGAGGTGCACACCGGCGAATCCGGCTTCCCCCGGTGGATCGAGGCCCGCCTGTCCCTGACCGAGGGCACGGTGGGCGGGGCGAAGAGGACGGAGCTCACCGCCCCGGATCATCAGGACGGCGCGTTCCTGGCGGCGGTCGCCTGCGTTCTCCGCTGGCTCCAGCCGCGCGACCAGCGCGTCTTCACCTTCGTCGGCACCACCGGGGAGCCCTCGCCGGTCCAGCGGCCGGACGCGGGGACTCCAGCGCGACTCACCCTCGGTTGGGGCGTGGAGTTCTGAGCGGGGGGCTGACCGGCGTGGCCGGAGCCGGCTCCTTCGCGCGGCCCGGAGACGGACGGAGCACCAGCGCCACCGCGGCGAGGATGAGCGGCACCGAGACCAGCAGCGCCTGGGGCAGGCGCTCTCCGTAGAGGGCGGCACCGAGCACCAGCGCCACCAGCGGGTTCACGTAGGCGTAGCTCGACGCCACCGGTGCCGGCACCCGTGCCAGCAGGTAGAGGTACGAGGTGTACGCCACCAGAGAGCCGAAGACGACCAGGTAGGCGATCGCGGCGATGGCTCGTCCGGGGACGACCGGCGGCAGCCGCTCGCCGTGGAGCAGGCTGAGCGCCACCAGGACGAACCCCGCGGTGAACATCTCCGCTCCGGCGGCCATCATCCCCTTGGGCAGGTCGAGCCGGCGGCTCCAGAGCGAGCCGAAGGCCCACGCCGCGGTGGCGAACATCAGGACGGCCACGCCGCCCGGGCTGCCGCGCAGCTCGCTGCCGACGTTGAGGAGGATGATGCCCCCGAACCCGATCACGAGGGCGACCCAGTCCTTGGTGGTGGGCCACCGGCCCCACAGGCCGCCGAAGAGCGCCATCCACAGCGGCATCGCCGAGACCATCAGCGCGGCGAGGCCGGAGCTCACCGTCTGCTCGGCGATGGCCACGCCGCCGTTCCCGCAGGCCAGGAGCAGCGTCCCGACGAGGAGCGCGTTGCGCCACTGCACCCGGGTGGGGAACGGCTCACCGCGCGCCCGGGCGATGGCCAGCATCACCACCCCGGCGACGAGGAAGCGGATCGCCGCCATGGTGAAGGGCCCGAAGCCCTCCATCGCCACCCGCATCGCCAGGTAGGTCGAGCCCCAGATGACGTAGAGGGAGAAGAGGGCGAGGCCCACCGCGAGACGACTGGTCGACGATGCGGAACCGGTGGGGCTCATGACGACGGGAGTCTCACTAGCGCCGGCGCCACGCGCTTGCCGTTTCTTGCTGCTGTTCTCCCGTTGCGGCCTCCGACGTGTGCTGGTTGGCTACGGACACCGTGTCGGACCCCCGGGCCCTGGATCCCGAGTCGCAGCGACTGCTGGAGGACAGCCAGCGCACGAAGAACTGGAAGCGCTGGGGTCCGTACCTGTCCGACCGGCAGTGGGGAACCGTGCGCGAGGACTATTCCGCGACGGGCGAGGCCTGGGAGTACTTCCCCCATGACGCGGCGCGCTCCCGCACCTACCGCTGGGGAGAGGACGGCCTGCTGGGCATCACCGATCGCGAGTGCCGGCTGTGTCTCGCGGTCGCGCTGTGGAACGAGCAGGACCCCATCCTCAAGGAGCGGCTCTTCGGCCTCAGCGGCAACGAGGGGAACCACGGCGAGGACGTGAAGGAGCTGTACTACTTCCTCGACGCAACGCCGACCTCCAGCTACCTCGAGGCGCTCTACAAGTATCCCCAGCGCGCGTTCCCCTACAGCCAGCTCCTGGAGGAGAACCGCCGCCGGGGCCGCAGCGCGCCGGAGTACGAGCTGCTGGACACCGGCATCTTCGACGGCAACCGCTACTTCGACGTCCGGGTCGAGTACGCCAAGGCCGGCCCGGACGACCTGTGGATGCGCCTGACCCTCACCAACCGCGGCCCGGAGCCGGCGCCGCTGCACGTGCTGCCCACGCTGTGGTTCCGGAACACCTGGGCCTGGGGACGGAAGACCGAGAGCTACTGGCCACGGCCCGAGCTGATCGGCGAGGAGGGGCACGTGCTCGCACGGCACGCCTCGCTGGGGCTGTTCTGCTTCGAGCCGGGGCCCACCGACTCCGGGGTCCGGCCCGAGATGCTGTTCTGCGACAACGAGACGAACGCCGAGCGGCTGTTCGGCGCGCCGTCGCGGAGCCGCTGGCCGAAGGACGCGATCCACCGGGCGGTGGTGCTCGGCCGGCGCGACGCGGTGAATCCGGATCAGGCGGGGACGAAGTCCGCGGCGCACTACCGGCTCGAGCTGCCGCCCGGGGGCTCGACCAGCCTCCGGGTCAGGCTGGCGGCGCTGGAGTACGCGCTGGCTCCCGACTCCGGCGGCTCGGTGGACGCCCTGTTCGCCGAGCGCCGCTCCGAGGCCGACGCGTTCTACGCCCGGCACCTCCCGGCCGGCTCGACCGACGAGGAGCGGCGGGTCGCGCGGCAGGCGTGGGCCGGGCTCCACTGGTGCAAGCAGTACTACCACTACAGCGTCGCCGAGTGGCTCGAGGGCGACCCCTCCGGCCCGCCGGCGCCGCCCGGGCGCCGGGACGGACGGAACGCCAGCTGGTCGCAGAACCTCTACAACCGCGATGTCCTCTCCATGCCCGACACCTGGGAGTACCCCTGGTACGCGGCCTGGGACCTCGCGTTCCACATGGTGCCGTTCTGCGAGGTGGATCCCGCCTTCGCCAAGGAGCAGCTCATCCTCCTGCTCCGCGAATGGTACATGCACGCCAACGGTCACCTGCCGGCGTACGAGTGGGCGTTCTCGGACGTGAACCCGCCGGTGCACGCCTGGGCCTGCTGGCGGGTCTACAAGAAGACCGGGCCGCGTGGTCGCCGTGACGTCGCCTTCCTCAAGCGCGTCTTCCACAAGCTGCTGCTCAACTTCACCTGGTGGGTGAACCGGAAGGACCCCGACGGGAGAAACCTCTTCTCCGGCGGCTTCCTCGGCCTGGACAACATCGGTGTGTTCGACCGGAGCAAGCCCCTGCCCAGCGGCGGCCAGCTCACCCAGGCCGACGGGACGGCGTGGATGGCGTTCTTTTGCACCACCATGCTCAGCATGGCGCTGGAGCTGGCACAGGTGGAGGAGGCCTACCAGGACATCGCCAGCAAGTTCTTCGAGCACTTCGTGGCCATCGTCGACGCGATGAACGCCATGGGCGGCCGGGGGCTGTGGGACGAGACCGACGGCTTCTATTACGACCACCTGGTCCTCGACGGTCGGTGCATCCCGCTGAGGATCCGGAGCCTGGTGGGCATCATCCCCCTCTTTGCCACCGAGGTGCTCGGCGACCGCGAGGTGGACCGGCTGCCGGGGTTCAACAAGCGGATGCGCTGGTTCCTGGAAAACCGGCCCGAGCTGGCGATGCACCTCTTCTACCGCCCGCCGGGAAACGGATCGCCGGGGGCGCGGCTCCTCGCCATGGCCCCGCGCGAGCGGCTGCTCCGGCTGCTCTCCTACGTTCTGGACGAGAACGAGTTCCTCTCTCCGCACGGGATCCGAAGCCTGAGCCGCGTGCATGAGGCGCATCCCTACGTGCTGGCCGGGCACTCCGACTGGACGGTGCGGTACGACCCGGGCGACTCCACCACCGGCATCTTCGGCGGCAACTCGAACTGGCGCGGGCCGGTGTGGTTTCCGCTCAACTACCTCCTCATCGAGGCGCTGGAGCGGTACCACCACTTCTACGGCGACGCGTTCCAGGTCGAGTGCCCCACCGGCTCGAAGCGCTACCTCCCGCTGGCCGAGGTGGCCCACATGC
The DNA here is from genome assembly GCA_003818285.1 of Myxococcaceae bacterium. GTDB lineage: Bacteria > Myxococcota > Myxococcia > Myxococcales > Myxococcaceae > RPRB01. Next base: position 323 of record RPRB01000022.1, on the reverse strand, counting down.
TGTCCGCCCGCCTCCTGGCGTTGTTCCTGCCCGACCCCCGCGGTCGCCGGCCGGCCCACGGGGGCGAGGCGCGGTACGCGACCGATCCGGCGTTCCGCGACCTGGTGCTCTTCTACGAGTACTTCCACGGCGACACCGGTCGGGGCCTCGGGGCGAACCACCAGACCGGGTGGACCGCGCTGGTGCTGGAGGCGCTCCGGGACGTGTGTGAGGTGAGAGGGCGAGGGCGGTGACGGTGTCGAAAGTCGCTGTCAGGCTGCGGCCCAGAGGGCCCGGGCCTCCTCGGCGATCAGGTCGGGGAACTCCTCGGGGAAGAAGAGCCG
>RPRB01000021.1 GCA_003818285.1 Myxococcaceae bacterium | reverse complement strand
GGTCCGCGAGCGCCAGGTCGAGGAACTGGCCTCGCGGGGCATGCGCGGCATTGAAGACCCCGAAGCCCACCTCCAGCTCGTCCACGACACGCTCGAGCTCCGGGCCGAATCCCTCGCCGGCGAGGTCGAAGGCGTGCGTCCGCACCTCGACGCCGTGCCGGGCGCGGAGGGCGGCCGCCGTCGACTCGAGCACCTCCGGGCGGCGGGCGAAGAGCAGCAGATTCAGCCCCCGCGAGGCCAGCGCCTCGGCCCACGCGGCGCCGAGACCCTCGGAGGCACCGGCCACGAGCGCCCAGCTCCCGTATCGCCGCAGGAAGGCGTCATCGCTTACCGGGAGTCCTCGGGTCGGCATGCGCTGGAAGTTACCAGTCCGGTGAGCGCCGATCGTCTGCGACGAGGGCCGCCGCTTTCCGGGCGGGGCCGTTCCCATGCCCGTTAGCGATGCGGTGTGAGAGTCCTCGCCATTTCCGGAAGCCTGCGGGCCCGCTCGTCCAATCGCGCCCTCCTGCGTGCGGCCGAGGCCCTCGCACCACCCGGGACGGAATGGGAGACCTACGAGGGTCTCGCCGGCCTGCCTCACTTCAACCCCGACGACGACGAGGACGGCCGCCCGGTGCCTCCGTCCGTCGCGGATCTGCGGTACCGGGCGGTCGCCGCGGATGGCTGGGTCATCAGCAGCCCCGAATACGCGCACGGCGTCCCGGGCTCGTTGAAGAATGCGCTGGACTGGCTGGTCTCGTGTCCCGAGCTACCCGGCAAGCCGGTGCTGCTGCTGAACGCCTCGGCGGCGGGAGGGAACTTCGCCCAGGCGGCCCTCGCGGAGACACTTCGCACGATGAGTCTCGAGGTTCTGGCCGAGTCGCTCACGGCGCCGTTCCTGTCTCGCAAGCTCCAGGAGGGGAGCGAGCTGGAACTGGCTGCAGCCCGGATCCTGCGGCGCAGCCTGGACGCGCTCACCGCGGCGACTCGCCGGCGTGGGACTCAATAGAGGAAGGGAACGATGCGCCACCGCACGCGCTCCCGATAGGCGTTCCACAACTGGCCGTACTTCTCCGCGCACCGCCGGTCATCGTCGAGCTGCCGCGGCACCAGCAATCCCACGTAGTAGAGCGGGTACAGCCACGGTCCGAGGACCTCCGGATGACCGAGGCTCAGCGTCAGTGCCGTCGCCATCAGCAGCTCGCCCAGGTAGTTGATGTGGCGGGAGAGGCCCCAGAAGCCGCTCACCAGCACTCGTCCGTCGAGCGCCTCCGGAGCGATGACCCCGAACGCCTTCCGCGACGGGTCGCGCTTGAACCAGTACTTCTGGAGATTCGCTCCCCGGGCCAGCGTCCACCCGCCGAAGAAGAGGATCGCGATCAACGCGTACGCCCAGGCGGGCCAGTGCGGGTCGGGAAGCTCGGCGGTCGTCCACAGACCGACCGCGTAGAAGAACGGATAGAAGCAGAAGCAGCCCCAGCCCAGCTTGAAGCCGACCCGCTCGGCGACGAAATCGTAGGTGTAGAGGTGCACCCGCTCGAAGAGGAGGTACTCGACGAGGAAGAAGGTGAAGAGCGCCAGGTGCAGGACCACTCCGGGCGAGGCATCGGTCGGGTACACCAGAAAGTGATGCGCGCCGAAGGAGAGGAGGTTGAGCTCGAGCATCACCGCCCCGAGCAGGTAGAGGTACATCTTGGCGTCCATCCGGCCGCCGAGCCACTGCGGCTGCGCGACGCGACCGAGGTAGAGCTCCTTGCCCAGGCTCCACCCGGGCACCCTCGAGGCCGGGAGCACGACGGCGAGCGTGAAGAGTACGCCCAGTGCGCACGCGCCCACCGCCATCTCCCAGCGGTGCACGTAGAACGCGTCCCAGGCGAGCCAGCCGGCACCGCAGATGCCGGCCCACGCCGCGACGCTCACGGCGAAGACCAGCGGGCCATTCAGCCGGTAGCGCAGGGGAACGCCGCCCGCGTCGCGGACGTAGCCCTCGACCTGGCGCGCCGGGAGGAGCGCGTGGAGCGCGAAGACGCCGCCGGCGATGACCGCGGGCCAGGCGAAGGCGAGCGACACGCGCGTACGCTAGCAGCCCGCACCGGTCAGCCGCGAGCGAGGGCGGCGGCCTGCTCCAGGCTGATCCCGCCCAGCAGGAGATCGGCGTGACGATGCACCACGCGCCACCCCGGCGCGTCACGCCGGTAGACCTGGGTGATTCGCAGCGGCCAGTCCTGCTCCGGGAGACCGCCCACTTTCCCCCGGAGCCGGGCGATCATCGCCAGGACGGCCATCCCCTCCGAGGCGTAGGTCTCGACGACCTCCACTGTTCCGTCCCCTCCGCGGAAGAAGTGGGACAGCTTCTCCAGCCTCGCACTCGAGGCGTCGAATCCCCGCCGGGGCTCGCCCCCGAACGGCGCCATGAGCGTGTAGTCGTCCGAGTGGGTGATCAGCGAGAGATACCTGCGCATGTCGCCCTGGATGAAGACCACCTCGGAGACCTTGGCGCGCTCGATCAGCTCCGCGACCTCGGACTTGCCGACGTTTCCCGTCGTCGCGCCCACCGTCAGCGTCCCCAGCAACATGTTTCTGCGTGTCATCACGGCCCGTCTGCCTCCTCCGGCCTCGCGCCCTGCGCTCGCAGGGCCGGGCGGCCAGCTCTTTCGCGGTCTGGCGGCCCATGACCGAGAACAGGGATGGCGCACCGCTCGTACTGAATCCAGTGATATGATTTCACGATCATGCTGCACGAAATTGACCTTTCCCGTGCCGACCTGAATCTGCTGGTGCTGTTCGAGACGGTGCTGCGGGAACGGCACGTGGGACGGGCCGCGACACGTCTTCACCTCTCGGCCTCTGCCGTCAGTCATGGGCTGGGGCGCCTTCGCCGACTCCTGAAGGATCCGGTGTTCCTGCGGACGCCGAAGGGCGTGGTGCCGACCGCGCGTGCGATGGAGCTCGCCGCTCCCGTGGCGGACGTCCTGGCCGGCGCCCGGAGCATCCTCGCGACCTCCACGCCCTTCGACCCACGCACCTCCACCCGCGAGTTCACCCTTGGCGCCCCGGACGGAGCCTCGACCGCGTTTCTCCTGCCGCTCCTCACCCGGCTGCGCGTGGAGGCGCCCGGGGTGAACCTCCGCCTCCGTCAGCTCCTGCCGCCCGGAGACGGGCGCGCCGGCGTCCCGTCGTGGGAGCCCGCGTGCGCCGAGCTGGACAGCCGCACGCTCGATCTCGCGATCGGCCCGTTCGACGCCGTCCCGGCCCGCTTCGCCTCGGAGACGCTCCGGGAGGAGGACTTCGTCATCGTCTCGCGCCGCGGGCATCGCTTCGCCCGGGCCCCGGTACTCGACTCCTACTGCGCCGCGAGCCACCTCGTGGTCTCGCAGACCGGCGACGCGCGCGGCTTCGTGGATCGCGCTCTGGCAGGTCTCGGCCGGATACGGCGGGTGGCGTTGACGGTACCGAGCTTCTTCATGGCTCTGTCGATCGTGGCCGAGACCGACCTGCTCGCCGCCGTCCCGCGGAGCTTCGCCAGGGTCCACGGGCCTCGCGCTGGCCTCGTGGTGATCGAGCCGCCCCTGTCGCTCCCGCGATTTCAGCTGCGGATGATCCTTCCAGCGGGCGGACTCACCGACGCGGGGCTGGCGTGGCTCTGCTCGGCGATCCGCCAGGGCAGCGCCCCGCGCGAGGCCGCGACCCGGCGGCCCTCCGGCCCGAAACGCCAGGTCAGCGCAGCGACTTCAGCTCCACCGCGATGAGCCGCAGGTCGCGGTCCCCCACGTTCCGCACCCTGTGCGGTGGCAGCGCCGGGCCCCAGATCGCCTCGCCCGGACCGGGGCGCAGGTTCAGAGTGCGCGAGTCCGCGATCACCTTCCCCTCCGGGTCGATCCGGGCGAAGTCGCTCCAGCTCAGGACGTGGAGCGCGCTGGGCCAGACGTGGGTGTGGATCTCCGACCCGAGCGGCTCGAGCAGATGGAGGATGCCCGAACGGCGCGCCGGACGTCACCTCACCTCTGTCCCTTCTGGTACGTCCCCACCAGCTCGGCCTGCCCTACCACGTGCCCCTCCATGGCCTTCAGCAGATCCGCCTTCGACGGCTTCGCCAGATCCGGCAGCATGGTGTCGAGCGCGTACAGCTTGAAGAAGTACCGGTGGCGGCCAATGGGCGGGCACGGACCGCCGTAGCCGGTCCTCTTCCAGTCGTTCACCCCTTCCTTCGTTGGCGGGGGGAGCGCACGGGACGCGCCTTCGGCGAGCCCCGAGGCCTGCAGCGGCAAGTCGTAGAGCACCCAGTGCACCCAGGTCATCTTCGGTGCCTTCGGGTCCGGCGCATCCGGGTCGTCGACGATGAGGGCGAGGCTCTTCGCCGACGGTGGCACGCCGCTCCAGGCCAGCGGCGGCGAGGTGTCCGGTCCTTCACAGGTGTACTTCGCGGGAATCGATCCCTGCTGGCTGAAGCTCGACGAGGAGATCTGCACGGGCGCCTCCGGCGGTTTGCTCACTGCAGCAACCGTGAGCAGCAAGCCCGAGATCAACACCACCGGGGCTGAACGCATGGCCCCTGGAGTCTACGCCTGTCCCGCGGCGGGCATCGCTCGTCGGATCGGCAACGCTCGGCGGATGACCGACCGACCAGGTGTCGCAACGCTCCGCAGGTCCCGTGTCGCCCGGATCGAAGGTCGAGGGAAGCCCTCGATTCATCCGGGAGGCGCAATGGCGACGAAGAGTGCCCTGATACCTGTGTTCCTGCTTCCGGTCGCGCTGGCCGTGGCCTGCAGCGACGACGAGACCCAGCCCCAGCCCAAGGTCTTCAACTTCGCCCTCACGACGGCGAACGAGACGCCACCGTGTACGGACGCGGGCGTCAACGCGACTGGAAACGCCACCGTGACCATCCCTGTCGACAACTCCTCGGTGATGGTCAACGTGACCTACTCCGGCCTGTCCGGTCCGGTGACGGCGGGGCACATCCACTCTGGCGGCGCCGCGGCGCCGGGCCCGGTGGTGCTCCCCTTCGAGCCTCCGCTCGACTCGCCGTTCTCCAAGACGCTGACCGCGGCCGACTACGCCCCGGGCACCGGGACTCCGCCCGACTTCCCGAGCTTCGTGACCGCGCTCAAGGCGGGCGGGGCCGGGTACGTGAACCTCCACACGGACGCCTGCAAGCCGGGGGAGATCCGCGGCGAGGTTCAGTGAGCTCCGTCCGGCGGCTCAGCCGGCCGAGATGAGCGCCACCGACGCTCCGGCCAGGGCGAGGCCGACGCCCTGCCAGCGACCGATGCGCTCGCCGAGCAGCCAGCGGGCGAGCGCAATGGTCACCGCCGGATAGAGCGAGGTCAGCACCGCGACCACGGTGAGGAGGCCCCGCTGGGTGCCGAGGAAGAAGAAGATCGCGGCGAGCGCCACCAGCCCGCCGACCAGGACCGGACCGAACCGGAGCCAGCCATCCTGGGGCTCCGCTGGACGGCGGAGGGCCCGGGCGTGGAGCGCGAGCATCGGGAGCGCCGCGACCACCTGCGACGCCGCGGTGGGCCATAGCCCCTCTCCACGCCCCGCACGCTGGAGACCGATGAAGAGCACCGCGAATCCGAGCCCGGCCAGGACTCCATCCACCACGCTCAGCGAGGCCGGCGGCGCGGACCCCTCGCCGGCCCGCTCCTCGGTCCGGGCCGTCAGCCACACCGCGGGGAACGCGATCAAGAGGCCGACCATCGCTCCCGGCCCGGGCCGCTCACCGAGGGCCAGCCCGAACAGGGCAGGGAGCGCCGCGGCCAGCACCCCGGAGATAGGGGCGACGATGTTCATCCGGCCCCGCGCGAGCCCCCGGTAGAGCGCGAGCGTGCCGAGCCCTCCCCCGAGTCCGGACAGCGCTCCCCAGGCGAGGGATGCACCCGACGGTCGGCCACCGACCACGAGCGATGCCAGGAGAGCGCCGGTGCCGGCGGCGAGCTGGGCGATCACCGAGACCCGCCCGTAGTGGCTCCGGCGCGAGAGCCAGCCGGCGAGGAAGTCGGCGACGCCGTATGCCAGCGCGGAGCCGAGCGCGAGAAGGATGGCGCTCATGCCGCTCCGCGTCGCCGGAGGCCCTGAAGCGGCGTGCGAGTCGTGACCGAGTTGCAGCGGGCGAAGCGCGGATCTGGGTCCCGCCCTCCGGACGCGTCCCTGCCGCCGCGCCCACCGCGATGCACTGCAGCGTCCGGACACCCGGCTGCAGCCGGATGGTGGGCTGTCTCTCGTTGCTCTAGCGCGATGGCCTCCGGAGACCTCCCATGAACCCCGCCCCCACCTTCCATCGATTGCTCCTCGTCCTCTTCCTGGGTACGGCCCCCGCGCTCGCCCAGGCCCCACGCCTGACCCTTCCGGACCCGAGCCCTCACGCCTCGGTGAGCCAGCGAGTGGGCCTCACCGACATCACCATCGACTATCACCGGCCCGCGGTGGGGAAGCGGAAGATCTGGGGCGCGCTCGTCCCCTACAACGAGCCGTGGCGCGCGGGCGCGAACGAGAACACCACCATCACCTTCTCCACCCCGGTCACCGTGGGCGGGAAGCAGGTCCCCGCCGGCACGTACGGGCTCCACATGATTCCCACGCCGACCACCTGGACCGTCGCCCTCAGCACCGTCTCCATCGCCTGGGGCAGCTTCACCTACGACCCCAAGGAGGACGCGGCCCGGTTCACCGTCACGCCCACCCAGGCCGAGCACGAGGAGAGCCTCCAGTACCGGTTCGAGAACCCCACCGAGACCTCGGCCAACGTGGTGCTTCACTGGGAGCGCCTCCAGGTCTCGTTCCCCATCACCGTCGACACCAAGGCCATCACCTTGGCCAGCCTCAAGGGCCAGCTCCGGGGACTCGCCGGGTTCTCCTGGCAACCGTGGAACCAGGCCGCGGCCTGGTGCACCAGGAACGACTGCGGTGCCGACCAGGCGATGGCGTGGGTGGACCAGTCGATCAACACTCAGCGCTCGTTTCCGAACCTGACCGCCAAGGCCAAGCTGCTGGAGAAGAAGGATCCGGCTGCCGCGTCCAAGCTGCGCTCGGAAGCGATGAAGCTCGCCACCGAGACGGACGTCAACGCTCTCGGGTACCAGCTCCTGGGCGAGAAGAAGTACCCCGAGGCGCTCGAGATGTTCCGAAAGAACGCCAAGGACTACCCGGAGTCCTGGAACGTCCACGACAGTCTCGGGGAGGCGCTGGCCACCACCGGCGACAAGAAGGGGGCCACCGCCAGCTACGAGCGGGCGCTCACCCTGGCCAGAGACCCGGTGCAGAAGAAGCGCATCACCACGGTCCTGGCCGGGCTCCGTCAGTAGCGGAACCTGCCCCTACTGCTGCAGGCTGGCCTTCAGCGAGATCGGGATCTTCAGCGCCGCGGAGATCGGACAGCCGCCCTTGGCGCCCTCGGCGGCCTTCTCGAACTCGGCGGCGTCGAGCCCCGGGACCCAGCCCTTGACCTCGAGCGCCGACGATTTGACCTCGAAGCCACCCCCGGCCTTGGGCCCGAACTCGACGACGCAACTGGTCTCGAGCCGCTTCGCCGGATGTCCGGCCTGCGCGAGCCCGTGCGAGAGCGCCATGGAGAAGCAGCTCGCGTGGGACGCGGCGAGCAGCTCCTCGGGCGTGGTCGTGCGCGCAACCCCCTCGGTCCGCGCCTTCCAGCTCAGCCCCGCACCCTGGAAGATCCCGCTCGCCACGCTGGTCTTCCCCTGCCCGCTCATCAGATCGCCCTGCCACTCCGCGGTCGCTCGGCTCTGCATGTCGGTTCCTCCGTGGTTGCGCTGATCTGCCCGGGTCCGAGGCCCGGCGCAACGCCCGTGGAGCGGTCCGGCGGCGCGACGCGACCCGTCCGGTTCCTTGGCCGACACCCGGGCCGCCCGTCACGCCGAGCGAGCTCGCCCCGCGCTGACTTCCGGGTCCCCCGACCCGCTCCCGGCTCGCGCCAGGCGTCCGGGCGCCCAGGCCACCACCGCGTCGATGAACGCCCGGACCTGGGGCGGGAGGAGCTCCTTCTCCGGGTACACCAGCGCGACGCGGGCCTCCAGTCCGATGCTCTCCCGGAGCACGTGCACCAGGTCGCCGCGCTCAAGCAGAGGAGCGGTCAGCGTCATCGGCAGCAGGGCGATCCCGAGACCCTGCACCGCCGCGTCCGCGAGGAGCTTCATATCGTTGGAGACGAAGTGGCTCTCGATCCGCACCTTCCCCCCGTTGCGCCGAGGCCAGTTCGTCCGTGGGACCTCGCCGCGCTCGAAGCCGGTCAGGCACCGGTGCTGTCGCAGCGCGCGCACCGAACGCGGGGTCCCATGGATCTCGAGGTATCGGGGAGAGGCCACCGCGATCAGGGCATCGCGCAGCAACGTGCGGACCACGAGACCCGGCTCGCGGATGGTCCCCGCCCGGAGGGCCAGATCGTACCCCTCGCGGAGGAGATCCACGTGCCGCGTCGACGCATTGACGTGGATCCGCACCTCGGGGTGAGCCCGGGCGAACTCGGAGATCATGGCATGGAAGCCCGGGGCCTCGATGGGCGGCACCGAGACGCGGAGCGTGCCTCGAATCGGGCCGTCCCCGCGCCGCACGCTCGCCTCGGCCTGGGCGACCGCATCGAGCGCGATGCGCGCATGCCGGTAGAACGCCTCTCCGGCGTCGGTGAGCGCGAGCGCGCGCGTGGTCCGCCGGAGCAACCGTGTCCCGACCTTCTCCTCCAGCCGCGCGAGGCGGCGCCCGATGGTGGCCCGGGGAACGCCCAGGGTCCTCGCTGCTGCCGAGAGCGAGGCAGTCTCGATCGTGGTGCTGAAGGCCAGCAGCTCCGCGGTTTCGGGCACTTCCGTCATCTGGATCAAAACCTAGCAGGTGAAGCGCATCTGTAACACCTGGCGAGCCTCCGGTCCGGGACGCATGGTGGGCCCATGAAAACCACCACCTACTGGATCGCCACGGCGGTCCTGACCCTGATGCTCCTCCTGGGCGGGTTCCTGGACCTCGCCCATGCAGCGCCCGTGATCGAGACCGTGTCGGCGCTCGGCTACCCCGCCTATCTGGCCTCCATCCTCGGAGCGTGGAAGCTGCTCGGCGGCGCGGTGATCGTGAGCCCTGGCCTCCCGCGCCTCAAGGAGTGGGCCTACGCGGGCGTCGTGTTCGACCTCTCCGGCGCGGCGGCGTCGCATGCATTCGTCGGGGATCCGGCCGGCAAGGTCGCCGTTCCTCTCGTGTTGCTTACCTTCGCCGCCCTGTCCTGGGCGCTCCGACCCGCGACGCGACGGATGGGCGAGGTGCTTCCGGGCGCGCTCGTCCCGCCCCCGTCCGTCCGGACCCGCGCGGCCTGAGGATCAACGTGGAACACCGGGGTCGGTCGGCTCAGAGCCGCTCGACCACCGGGAGCTCGACCGAGACCAGCTCGCCGTACTTGAGGCCGGTGCCGGTGTTCATGAGGACCACCCGGTCGTCCCGGCCGATGGCCCCGCTCGCCACCAGCGCCTTGATCCCCGCCCAGACCGCCCCGCCCTCCGGGGCGGGGAACACGCCTTCGGTGGAGGCGATCTCCCGCATCCCGGCCAGGGCCTCCTCGTCGGTCACGGTGACCGCCGTCCCGCCCGAGCGGCGAATCAGCGCCAGCATGAGGAAGTCGGCGACCGCCGCCGGCACCCGGAGGCCGCTGATGCTGGTCCGCGCGCCCTGCACCGCCGGAGCGTGGTCGAGTCCCTGCTGGAAGGCCCGGACGATGGGCGCGCATCCCTCGGTCTGCACCGCGATCATCCGTGGCCGGCGCGAGTCGATCCATCCCAGCTGCTCGAGCTCCTCCAGCGCCTTCCAGATTCCGACCAGCCCGGTGCCTCCCCCGGTCGGGTAGACGATCACGTCCGGCACCTCCCAGCCCAGCTGCTCCACCAGCTCCAGGCCCATCGTCTTCTTGCCCTCGGCGCGGTAGGGCTCCTTGAACGTCGAGAGGTCGTACCAGCCCTCCTCGCCCGCGCGCCGCCGCACCCACGCCCCGCAGTCGTTGATCAGCCCGCGGACCAGGACCACCTCGGCGCCGTACACCGCCGCTTCCTTCCGGTTCAGCTCCGGCGCGTCGACCGGCATGTAGACGTGTGCCCCGAGCCCTGCCCGTGCGGCGTAGGCGGCCAGCGCCCCTCCGGCGTTCCCCGCGGTGGGGAGAGCCACGTCCCGGGCGCCGAGCTCCAGCGCCCGCGACACCGCCGCGGAGATGCCGCGCGCCTTGAAGGAGCCGGTCGGATTCGTGCCCTCGTCCTTCAGGAGGAGCCGCTTCAGCCTCGCCCGGGCGCCGAGCCGCGGCACGGCCATCAGCGGCGTGTCTCCCTCGCCCAGCGAGACGACGTTCCTCGCCTCCCGAACCGGGAGCAGCTCCCGCCACCGCCACATCCCGCGGGGACGGGTGGCGACCGCTTCCCGGGTCAGCGTCCGCGCGGCGCGCTCGAGGTCGTAGCGGGCGAACAGCACCTTCCCGCAATCCGGGCAGAGATTCTGGAGACGCTCGGCGTCGTGCTCGCGCCCGCAGGCGGTGCACTGGAGGTGGGTGAGCGCGCTCCCGGCTTCGAGGGTAGCGGTGATCATCGACGGCACCGTAGTCGAGCCATGCAGGGAAGACCCGCGGTCAGCGCGACCGGCGTCGCCCGACGAACCACGCGGGAGCTCAGCCCGCGGCCGGAGCGACCGGCGTCGCCCGACGAACCACGCGGGAGCTCAGCCCGCGGCCGGAGCGAGCACGACCACGCTGTACCCCACCGCCGGCACCTGACCCGGATTCGAGTAGGCGTGGCGCTGGTCGCCGCGAAAGACGACCACGTCCCCCGGCGCGAGCTCCCAGCGCTGGCCGCTGGCGGAGAGCCGGAGCGTTCCCCGCTCGCAGGTGAGGTACTCCCGGGTTCCCGGGGTATGCGGAACGCCGGTCATCGAGGCCCCGGGCGGAAGCTCCATCCGCTCGATGATCATCCCCGGGATCGGATCCGGCAGCAGCGAGCGCAGCTCCACCGGACCCCGCACGCGGGTGGGCAGCGCACCCCGCGGATAGTGGCGAGCTCCGGCCCGGGGCGAGGCGAGCAGCTCCTCGATCGAGACCTGGAACACCATCGCCACCCGCTGGAGGACCGCGAGCGTGGGGTTCGCCGCCCCGGACTCGAGATTGGCCCAGGTCGCCCGGGGCAGCCCCGCCAGCCGGGAGATCTGCTCCTGGGTCATCGAGCGGAGCAGCCGCAGCTGGCGCACGTTCTCGCCCAGCCGGCCCGCCGCGTCCTGAGGGGCAGCGCTCATTCCGTGACCTTCTGCCAAAGGGCTGGCACGCCGGTCAATTCCCTGGAGGGCCCGCGCTAACTGGCCGACCCAGGAGAGACACATCCGATGGAACTTCGAGGAACGGCAGTCATCGTCACCGGAGCGAGCCGGGGTCTGGGCGCCGCCCTGGCCGAGGGGCTGGGCCGGGCGGGAGCGCGCCTGGTGCTGGTCTCGCGCGACCGCGAGGCGCTCGACGCGGTGGTGGAGCGGGTCAGGACGCAGGGCGGAGAGGCGCACGCGGTCGTGGCCGACGTCGGCGCGCCGGAATCGGCCGCGCGCGTCGCCGGGACCGCCGGCGCCCTGGTCGGTCCTGCCGAGGTCGTGATCCACAACGCGGGGACGCTCGGCCCGATCCCCCTCGCTCCGCTCGCCGACACCTCCGACGAGGACTTCGAGCAGGCCCTGGCGACGAATCTCCTCGGTCCCTTCCGCCTCACCCGGGCCCTGGTGGGGAGCATGGCCATGCGCGGCCGGGGAACGGTGGTGCTGGTCAGCTCGGACGCGGCGACCACGCCGTACCCCGGCTGGGGCGCCTACGGGGTGTCCAAGGCGGCGCTGGAGCATCTGGGCCGGATCTGGAACGCGGAGCTCGCGAGCACGGGTGTCCGCTTCCTCACCGTCGACCCCGGGGAGATGGACACCCGGATGCACCGGGAGGCGGTGCCCGAAGCCGATCCCTCCACCCTCCCCTCGCCCGAGCAGGCCGCCGCGCGCGTGCTGCAGCTGCTGCGGGAGGCACCGTGAAGCACGCGCTCCAGGACGCCCCGGCCACGGTCTCGAAGCAGGCCGGACGCCTCCTTCACGTCGACCTTCGGCGGGGAACGCTTGTCGACACGCGAATCGACTCCCTGCCCGAGCTGCTCCGCCCGGGAGACCTCCTGGTAGTCAACGACGCGGCCACCCTCCCCGCCTCGCTCCCCGGAACCGCGCGCGGCGAGCCGATCGAGGTGCGTCTCGCCGGAGAGGAGCCGGACGGAACCTGGCGCGCCGTCGTCTTCGGAGCGGGGGACTGGCGAACGCCCACCGAGTCACGGCCCCCGCCACCCGCCCTCGCTCCGGGCGACTCGCTGCGCCTCGGACCCGGGCTCCAGGCGCGCGTCACCGCCCGCTCCGATGTCTCGACGCGCCTGCTGTGGATCCGCTTCGCGGCCTCGGCCGAGCGGTTCTGGTCCGCGCTCTACCTCCACGGTCGCCCGGTCCAGTACGCGTACGAGCCATCCCCCCTCTCGCTCGATCGGGTCCAGACGCCGTACGCGGCCCGACCGTGGGCCTCGGAGATGCCCTCCGCCGGCCGGCCCCTCACCCTCGAGCTGCTCGGCCGGCTCCGCTCGCGCGGGGTCGCTCTCGCCCGGCTGACGCACGCTGCCGGACTGTCCTCCACCGGCGATGCCGTGCTGGACGGGGCACTCCCGCTTCCCGAGCGGTACGAGCTCCCCGCGGCGACGGTCCGCGCGGTGGCCGAGACCCGCCGGCAGCGCGGCCGGGTCGTCGCGGTGGGGACCACCGTGGTCCGGGCCCTCGAGGGGGCCGCGCTCTCCGCCGGAGGCGAGCTCCGTCCGGGGCCCGGCCTCACCGATCTCCGCATCGGCCGTGGCTTCGAGCCGCGCCTGGTGAGCGGATTGCTCTCCGGAATCCACGCGCGGGACTCGAGCCACTTCGAGCTGCTCAGCGCGTTCCTTCCCGGGGCGCTGGAGCTGCTCTACACCCTGCACGCCGCCGCCGGCGGGTACCGGGGCCACGAGTTCGGCGATTCCACCCTGGTCCTCGGCTGAGAGCGGACGGTCGGCTCACCCGGCCGGCTTGTTCATCGCCCCGGCGATCGCCCGGACCACCGAGCGCGGACCCAGACGAACGGAGAGGGCCAGCGCCCGGTTCTTCCAGCCGTGCACCACGAACGGCGTTCCCCGCTGCATCGCCCGGTAGGCGTCCCTGGCCACCTCCGTCGGAGACATCACCCCGGACCGGAACAGCCGCGTGTCGCCGCCCCCCCCCACCGAGGGGAACTCGGTCGCGGTGGCTCCGGGGAGGCTCACCGTCGCAGTCACCCCCGTTCCCTTCAGCTCGTAAGAGAGTGCCTCGGTGAACGAGTTCACGAAGGCCTTGGTCGCGTAATAGACCGCGTCGAACGGCCCCGGCTGGAGCCCGGCCGTCGAGCCGATGTTGAGCACCCGCCCCCGCCCACGGGTGAGCATCCCCGGGAGGAAGGCGTGGGTGAGCCGCACCAGCGCCCGGACGTTGACGTCCACCATCACCATCTGGCGCCCCAGCGGGCTCGCCGCGAACGGGCCGACGTTGCCCAGGCCCGCGTTGTTGACCAGGAACTCGATCTCCAGGGGAAGGGCCTGCACTTCCCGGACGACGCGCTCGACCTCGTCCGCCACCGCGAGGTCAGCCGCGATGACGTGCACCGAGACCTTTCGCGCATCGCGGAGCTCCCGGGCCAGCGCGTCCAGGCGCTCGCGGCGGCGCGCCACCAGGACGAGGTCGGTTCCATCGGCGGCGAAGAGCCGGGCGAACTCCTGACCCAGGCCCGACGAGGCTCCCGTCACCAGCGCGGTCTTGCTCATGGGCGACAGGCCTAACGCACCGCGGACGAAGAATCCCGGCAGCTCCCTGCCAAGCCTCCCTTCGGCGTCGCGCAGCTCGCCGTCCTCGCCGTGTTCGTCGTCCTCGGCTTCCGGGCCCTGCGGAGAGTCCGGGCGGCCGCGGCCGCGGCCGCGCCCCGGGCCACCGTATAGCCGCCCGGGTCGGCGGCGGGCGAGCACACAGCCTTCAGATTCCCGGCGACCCCGGGCGCCCGCTGGAGCTAAGAGGGTCGTCATCGATCGGCACATGACGGACACCCTGGACGTGCTGCGTCGCCCGAGCTCCGTCGCCGCGGCGTGGAGAGAGGCGTGGAGCGAGCAGCGCTTTCGCGCCGAGGCCGTGATCACGCCTGTGGCCCTGGTCGCGGTCCTCGCGGTGATGGCCCGGTTCCTGACCTGGGTCGAGCGCCGACCCGGCGTGTTGCTTCCCGACCCGGTGCTGGCGCTCATCCCACCGCGCGACATGACCTGGCTCACCTTCGGCCTGGTCTACGTGGGCCTCCTCACGGCCCTGGCGGTGCTGCTGCGGCATCCACGCCGGCTCGTGCTCGGGGCCCAGGCCTACGCGGTGATGGTGCTGTTCCGGATGGCCGTGATGGCGGTCACACCATTGGAAGCGCCTCCGAGGATGCTGCCGCTGCAGGACCCGCTGGTGCAGGTGGTGGGAACCGGCGGCGAGGTGCTCACCCGGGACCTCTTCTTCTCCGGCCACACTGCGACCCTGGCCCTCCTGACGATGCTGGCGCCGGGGCGCTTCAGCCGCCGCTTCTTCCTCGTCTGCACCGCCCTGGTCGCCATCTGCGTGCTCTGGCAGCACGTGCACTACACGGTGGACGTGCTGGTGGCCCCGTTCTTCGCCTTCGCCAGCCGCGAGCTCGTGTTCCGGCTGCACCGCCGAGGATGGCGGGGCACCCACTGGCCGGAGTGAACACCGTTGCCTCGGTGACCGCGGCGTTCAGGGCGACGGCAGCTGCCGGGTCATGAACACGCTGAAGGGATCCTCCGTGTAGTCCCCGAACGGTCCGCAGCGCCGGAATCCCGCGCTCTCGTAGAGCCGGAGCGCGGGCACGAATGCCGGCCCCGAGCCGGTCTCGAGCCAGAGGCTCGTGAGCCCGCGGGCGCGCGCCTCGGCGACGAGGTGATCGAGGATGGCCCGTCCGATGCCAAGCCCGAGGAAGGCGTCCGCTACCCGCATGGACTTGAGCTCGCCCCGCTCCGCATCCAGGATCCGGAGTCCGCCACAGCCGGCAATCTCCCCTCCCACCCACACCGACCAGAAGGTGACCCCGGGCTCGCGGAGCCGGCCCAGGTCGAAGGCGTGCACGCTCTCCGGCGGAGAATTGGCGTGCATGCCCGCGAGGTGCCGGGCGATGAGGGCGCGGGTCGGCGCGCCGGACAGGTCGTCGAGGATGAAGCGAAGAGGCGGCGGGCTCACTCCGGCGCTGCACCGTAACATCCGGAGCCGGCCGGTCGCTCACGGGCGAACCATCCTTCGGGCTGTTCCGGAGCGGGGACGTCCTTGCGGTGATGGAATGGGCGGTCACCGACCATTCCCGCGCGAAACGCGCCGCCCTGCCCCGCTCGCGCTTCCCCGTGGAGCTTCCGCTCCGCGTCTGAGCGGGGGCCCGGAGATCTCTCCAGCAGGCCGGTGACCTTCACGCCGATGAGGATCCAGCTGTGGATCGCCTTCTGCTCCGGGGGACGTGATCTCCCCCGGAGGAACGCACCCGATCGAGCGCCGCTCGTCAGCTCGGGATCCGATCCCAGATCCCGGCGTGGACGAGCCGGTTCACCATCTCCCGGCCGGAACCGCGAGACGCCTCATGAGGAATTTCCGAGACTTCTGGCGCGCTGCAGCAAAGATTTGACACGTCACGCCATTGCCGCGGATGCTCCGCGCCCCATGACCCCGATGGGCACCGCAGCCGACGTCAGCGCGACCACCCTCGCGCCGCGGCTGTCCTCGTCCTCGCGGTCGTTCCTCGTCTCCTCCCTCGTCGTCGTCGGCCTGCTGCTGGGCCTGGTCCTGCTGCCCCTGATTGCCGCGGGGTGCGGGCCGCCGACCTGACCGAACGACGTTCTCGGAAGGACCTGGCCCCCGCACCCGAACCCGGTGCGGGGGCTTTTTCGTTTCAGGAGCAACGATTGCGAGGCTGTCGATGGAGCAGATCGCGGAGAAGCAGGAAGCGCGGCGAGGCACCTCGCCCCAGAGCACCCCGGTGCGGATGTCCGGCGCCCAGATCCTCTGGGAGGTGCTGGAGCGCGAGGGGGTCGAGGTCGTCTTCGGATACCCCGGCGGGGCGATCATGCCGGTGTACGACGCGCTGCCGGCGAGCCCGATCCACCACGTGCTCGTCCGTCACGAGCAGGGCGCGGCCCACATGGCGGACGGGTACGCACGCGCGTCGGGGAAGGTGGGGGTCTGCGTCGCGACCTCCGGTCCCGGAGCCACGAACCTGGTCACCGGCATCGCCACCGCGATGCTCGACTCGGTTCCGCTGGTCTGCATCACCGGGCAGGTGTCCTCCACCCTCCTGGGGAGCGACGCGTTCCAGGAGATCGACATCACCGGCATCACCCTGCCGATCACCAAGCACAACTACCTGGTCACCCGTGCCGAGGACCTGGCGCACAGCATCCGGGAGGCCTTCGAGGTCGCCCGCTCCGGCCGCCCGGGACCGGTGCTGGTGGACATCACCAAGGACGCGCAGCAAGCAACGGTGCCTTTCCGATGGAGCGACGAGCCGGTGCGGCTCCCGGGCGTGCGGCCCGCCCGGCGCTTGACGCATGAGCAGATCGAGCGGGCGGCGAGCCTCATCAACCAGGCCAAGCGTCCGCTGATCTTCTGCGGCCACGGGGTGATCAAGGCCGGGGCCAGCGAGCTGCTCCTGCGCTTCGCGGAGAAGACCGGTATCCCGGTGGCCAGCACTCTCCTCGGCCTCGGCGCATTCCCCGCCTCTCACGAGCTCAGCCTGGGGATGATGGGGATGCACGGCGAGGCATGGGTCAACCACGCGGTGCAGGAGTCGGATCTGCTGGTGGCGGTCGGGATGCGCTTCGACGACCGCGTCACCGGCAACCTCAAGAACTACGCGACCGCGGCCAGGAAGATCCATCTGGAGGTCGACCCGGCCGAGGTCAACAAGAACGTCAAGGCCGACGTGGCGATGCTGGGAGATCTCGGGCGGTCCCTCGAGCGGCTCCTGCCCGCGGTGGCGCAGCGCGAGCACCAGGACTGGCGGGCACGGATCCGGGCGCTCCGGGAGGACTCGGCCTCCCGCGACGTCCAGGGAATTCCGCACCAGGGAAGACTGCGCGCCCCGCACGTGCTGCACGACCTGTGGCGGCTGACGCGCGGCGAGGCCCTGGTGGTCACCGACGTGGGCCAGCACCAGATGTGGGAGGCCCAGTACTACCGGCACGAGCGGCCGCGCTCGCTCCTCACCTCCGGCGGCCTGGGTACGATGGGCTTCGCCCTTCCCGCGGCCATCGGCGCCCGCTTCGCCCGCCCCGACGAGGAGATCTGGGTGGTGGTGGGCGACGGCGGGTTCCAGATGACCGCCTGCGAGCTCATCACCTGCGCGCAGGAGGGCATCAAGCTCAACGTCGCCCTGATCAACAACGGCTACCTCGGCATGGTCCGCCAGTGGCAGGAGTTCTTCTACGGCGGCCGCTACGTGGCCACACCGCTGAAGAGCCCGGACTTCGTCAAGCTCGCCGAGGCGCACGGGCTGACTGCGATGCGGGTGACCACCCGCGAGCAGGTCGCCTCCGCGGTGGACGCGGCTCGCAAGGCGCCCGGCACCGCGGTGATCGAGTTCTGCGTGGAAGGCGAGGAGGCGGTCTACCCCATGGTCCCGGCCAACGCCGATCTGCACGCGATGATTCGCCGTCCCTCCCGGATCGAGGAGAGCATCCATGAGCCATGACTCGGCCTTCGCCCCCTCGATCGGCCGGCGCATCGCCCGGACCTTCATCGTCTACGTCCAGGACCGTCCCGGCACCCTCAACCGGGTGGTGTCACTGTTCCGTCGGCGTGGCTTCAACATCGACTCGCTCACCGTGGGCCGCACCGAACGGGAGGGCGTCTCGCGCATCACGCTGGTGGTGCAGTCCGACGAGGACACCGCCCGACGGCTGGAGGCCAACTTCTACAAGCTGGTCAACGTCCTCGAGGTCCACGACGTCACTCACGCGCCGTCCGTGTCGCGGGAGATGGCGTTCATCAAGGTGCGAGCCGGCGCCGAGCGGCGCGGGGAGATCCTCCAGCTCTGCGAGACCTTCCGTGCCCGGGTGGTGGACGTCGCGCCCGAGTCGCTGACCGCGGAGATCACCGGCACCTCCGAGAAGCTGGACGGACTCATCGAGCTGCTTCGCCCGTTCGGCATCCTGGAGATGGTGCGCACCGGTGCCGTGGCGATGGCCCGCGGCACGGCGGCGCAGGGATCCGGCGGACCGTCCGAGGGGGATCTGGCCGCCTGAATCGAGAAGCACGGGCGCTCGGACGCCCGGACACCCTTTCCCGAGGAGAGACCAGCAATGCAGAACGGCAGCGGAAACGAGAGAGTCATCGTCTTCGACACCACCTTGCGCGACGGCGAGCAGGCGCCCGGGGCGAGCATGACCCTGCAGCAGAAGCTGCAAGTGGCGCGGGTGCTGGGCCACCTGGGAGTGGACGTGATCGAGGCCGGGTTCCCGGTCGCCTCGCCGGGCGACTTCGAGGCGGTGCAGGCGGTGGCCCGCGCCGTCGAGGGGCCGACCATCGCCGCGCTGGCCCGCGCCAGCCGTGGGGACATCGACCGCGCGGTGGACGCGCTCACCGGGGCGAGGAAGCAGCGCGTGCATGTCTTCCTGGCCACCAGCCCCATCCACCGGCAGCACAAGCTCAAGATGTCGCGGGAGGACGTGCTGCGGCTGGCGACGGGCAGCGTGGCCTACGCGCGCTCTCGGTGCGAGGACGTGGAGTTCTCGGCCGAGGACGCCGCCCGGACCGAGCCCGAGTTCCTGGCCGAGGTGGTCGAGCGGGTCATCGAGGCCGGTGCCACCACCATCAACATCCCGGACACGGTCGGCTACGCCGTCCCCGCGCAGTTCGCCGAGCTGATCGCCTTCCTCCGGCGCACGGTGCGCGGCATCGACGACATCGTCCTCAGCGTGCACTGCCACGACGACCTCGGACTGGCGGTGGCCAACAGTCTGGCGGCGCTCCAGGCCGGGGCGCGGCAGGTTGAGTGCACGGTGAACGGCGTCGGGGAGCGCGCGGGGAACTGCTCGCTCGAGGAGGTGGTGATGGCGCTCCGGACGCGGGCCGACTTCCTGAAGCTGGAGACCGGAATCCGCACCCAGCAGCTGTGCAACGCCAGCCGGGTGGTGGCCGCGGCCACCGGCTTCCACGTCGCCCGCAACAAGGCGGTGGTGGGCCAGAACGCCTTCGCTCACGAGTCCGGCATTCACCAGCACGGGATGATCGAGTTCCCGCTCACCTACGAGGTGATGCGGCCCGAGGACGTGGGGTTCAAGAGCACCAGCCTGGTGCTCGGAAAGCACAGCGGCCGCCACGCCCTGGCGAGCCGGCTCCGCGACCTCGGCTACGAGCTCGAGCCGGCGCAGATCGACCAGGTGTTCGAGGAGCTCAAGAAGCTCGCCGACAAGAAGAAGGAGATCTACGACGGAGATCTGGAGGCGCTGCTGGTGAGCCTCTTCCACCGGAGCGCGGCGGCGAGCTGGACCCTGGTCAGCCTCACCGCCGCGTCCGGCACCGGCACCCCGCCGAGCGCCGCGGTGCGGCTGCAGCGTCGGGGAGGCCGGGCGCAGGAGGAGGCCGCCACCGGTGACGGCCCGGTGGACGCGGTCTTCAAGTGCATCGAACGGATCACCGGAGTCAACGCCAAGCTCCGGAGTCTGCAGATCGCCAGCGTCAGCGCCGGTGAGGACGCTCAGGGCGAGGCCACGGTGGACGTCGAGTCGGACGGACGACGCTTCCGCGGGCGGGGGGTGAACACCGACATCGTGGTCGCCAGCGCGGAGGCCTACCTCGAGGTGGTCAACCACATCGCCGCCGGACGGCTGCCGCGCCGGAGCCCCGCGGTGCCGGAGATGACCTGTGGAGCGGTCTGAAGCCCCACTCCGAACCCTGTTCGACCGGATCTGGGAGAGGCACCTGGTCCAGCCGGAGACCGCGGAGACGCCCGCGGTGCTGTTCGTGGACCTGCACCTGGTCCACGAGGTCACCTCTCCGCAGGCTTTCGCCCTGCTCCGCGAGCGCGGTCTCCGGGTGCGACGTCCGGACCTGACGCTCGCCACGATGGATCACTCCACGCCCACCACTCCGGCGGGAGAGGCGGGCGAGATGGTGATCACCGACCCCGAGTGCCGCGTCCAGCTGGACACGCTGGAGCAGGACTGCCGCGACTTTCGGGTGGAGCTGCACCCGCTCGGCACCGAGCACCAGGGCATCGTCCACGTCATCGGCCCGGAGCTCGGTCTGACGCAGCCGGGCCGGACCATCGTCTGCGGCGATAGCCACACCAGCACCCACGGGGCGTTCGGCGCACTCGCCTTCGGCATCGGGACCAGCGAGGTCGCTCACGTGCTCGCCACGCAGTGTCTCCTGCAGCGGCGACCGAGAACGATGGAGGTCCGGGTGGCCGGCCGGCTCGGGGCCTGCGTCACCGCCAAGGACCTCGTTCTCGCGATCATCTCTCGCCTGGGCGTGTCCGGCGGCACGGGGCACGTCCTGGAGTACTCGGGCGAGGCGATCCGGGCGCTCTCCATGGAGGCGCGGATGACCCTCTGCAACATGTCCATCGAGGCCGGCGCGCGGGCAGGATTGGTGGCGCCCGACGACACGACCTTCGAGTACCTGCACGGCCGCCCGCGCGCGCCGAGGGGGCGGGCCTGGGAGTCCGCGCTCGCCCGCTGGCGCATTCTCCGGAGCGACGAGGCTGCTCCGTTCGACGCGACCGTCGAGATAGACGCCTCCGCGCTCGAGCCCACCGTCACCTTCGGGACCAACCCGGGGATGTCCGCGCCGATCACCGGGCGAGTGCCGGACCCGGAGCGCGAGCAGGAGCCCGCCGCGCGCCGGGGCCTCGAGTCGGCCCTCCGGTACATGGGACTGCGCCCGGGGCAGCCGCTGCAGGGACACCCCATCGACGTGGTGTTCATCGGCTCCTGCACCAACGGCCGGCTCTCGGATCTCCGGGCGGCGGCCTCGGTTCTCCGCGGGCGCCGGGTGGCACCGCGGGTCCGGACGCTGGTGGTGCCCGGCTCGCGCGAGGTCAAGCGTGCTGCGGAGGCGGAAGGCCTTCACCGCGTGTTCCTCGAGGCGGGCGCCGAGTGGCGGGAGCCGGGCTGCTCGATGTGCATCGGGATGAACGGGGACCAGGTGCCGCCCGGCCAGTCGGCGGTCAGCACCTCCAACCGCAACTTCGAGGGTCGGCAGGGGCCGGGCGCCCGGACCTTCCTGGCCAGCCCGCTCACTGCCGCGGCCGCCGCGGTCGCCGGCGCGCTGGCCGATCCGCGCGGGCTCGTGGACGCCCGCGCCGAGGAGGGACGGTGATGGAGCCGTTCCGCACCTTCACCTCCCGGGCGGTGGTGCTGCCCCGGAGAGACGTCGACACCGACCAGATCATCCCCGCCCGGTTCCTCAAGGGGACCACGCGGGAGGGCCTCGGGAAGTGGCTCTTCTCCGGCTGGCGCTACGACGCGACCGGGGCCCCGGTGGCGGAGTTCCCGCTCAACGACCCGCGAGCCGAGGGGGCGTGCATTCTCGTCGCCGGCGCCAACTTCGGCTGCGGCAGCTCGCGGGAGCACGCCCCGTGGGCGCTGGTGGACCACGGCTTCCGCGCGGTGATCAGCGCGTCCATCGCCGACATTTTCCGGAACAACGCCGTGAAGAACGGGCTGGTCCCGGCGGTGGTGGACGAGCAGGCGCACCGCGCGCTGCTGGCGAACCCCTTCACGGAGGTGACCGTGGATCTCCAGGCGCAGGAGGTTCGGGCGCCCGGCATGCGGGCTCGGTTCTCGATCGACCCGTTCGCCCGCCGCTGCTTGCTCGACGGCATCGACGAGCTCGGCTTCCTGCTGGCGCGGTCCGCCGCGATCACTGCCCACGAGCGGGCTCGCCGTCGCGAGGAGGAGCCATGAGTCGCCTGGTCGCGGTGCTCGGCGGCGACGGGATCGGCCCCGAGGTGACCGAGCTCGCCGCGCGCGCGATGGTGGAGGCCGCCACGCTGCACGGGGCGAGGGTCGAGCTGGGCCAGGCCCTCATCGGCGGCTGCGCGATCGACCAGACCGGATCGCCGCTCCCCGACGAGACGCTCGCCCTCTGTCGTTCCGCGGACGCGGTGCTGCTCGGTGCGGTGGGCGGGCCCCAGTGGCCGCCGGAAGCGAAGGTGCGCCCGGAGCAGGGCCTCCTGGCGCTCCGGCAACAGCTCGGGCTCTTCGCCAACCTCCGTCCGGTCACCATCCATCCGCAGATCATCTCCAGCTCGCCGCTCCGGCCCGAGCTCCTCCGCGGGCTGGACCTCCTGGTGGTGCGGGAGCTGACCGGCGGCATCTACTTCGGCGCCAAGCGGCGCGAGGTCGACCGCGCCGAGGACGTCTGCTCGTACACGGTCGCGGAGATCGAGCGGGTGGTGCGCGTGGCGGCCGGCTACGCGCGGGCGCGCCGGCGGAAGCTCACCTCGGTGGACAAGGCGAATGTCCTGGAGACCTCGCGCCTGTGGCGCGAGGTCGCCACCCGGGTGGTGCAGACCGAGTTCCCCGACGTCTATCTCGAGCACCAGCTGGTGGACAGCTGCGCGATGCTCCTCGTCCGCGCGCCGAAGTCCTTCGACGTCATCGTCACCGAGAACCTGTTCGGCGACGTGCTCACCGACGAGGCGGCGGTGCTCGGCGGCTCCATCGGGATGCTCCCCTCGGCCTCGCTGGGGGAGGGGCCGCGCGGCCTCTACGAGCCGATCCACGGCTCGGCGCCGGCCCTCGCCGGGCGCGGCCTGGCCAATCCTTACGGGGCGATCCTCAGCGCGGCGATGCTGCTCCGTCACTCGCTCGCCCTGCCCGAAGCGGCCTCGGCGGTCGAGGCAGCGGTGAGCGCCGCGGTCGAGGAGGGCGTCCTGACCGAGGACGTGGCCGGACCGGGATGGCAACCAGCCACCACGCGAGAAGCCGGCAGCGCGGTGCTTCGCGCGCTCCGGCGGGCGGCCTCCTCGAGATCGAGGCCGGGGTCGCTGCTGGAGGAGCGGGGATGACCTTCGATCCACGCCACAAGAGCCGCGCCCTCACCGAGGGGCTCGACCGCGCTCCGGCCCGGTCGATGCTCCGGGGCATCGGCTTCAGCCGGGAGGACCTGGCGCGCCCGCTGATCGGCGTGGCCAGCACCTGGACCGAGACCATGCCCTGCAACTTCCACCTGCGCCGGCTGGCGGAGCAGGCGAAGCAGGGCATCCGCGCCGCGGGCGCCACCCCGATGGAGTTCGACACCATCGCCATCAGCGACGGCGTCACCATGGGTACGGAGGGGATGAAGGCCTCGCTGGTCAGCCGCGAGGTCATCGCCGACTCGATCGAGCTGGTCGGCCGGGGTCACCTCTTCGACGGAATGGTGGCGCTGGTCGGCTGCGACAAGACCATCCCCGCGGCGGCCATGGCGCTGCTCCGGCTCGACGTGCCGTCGCTGGTGCTCTACGGAGGCTCCATCCGCCCCGGCCGCTTCGAGGGCCGCGATGTCACCATCCAGGACGTGTTCGAGGGCGTGGGCGCCCACGCCGCGGGCCGGATGTCGGCCGCGCAGCTCGAGGAGCTGGAGGCCTCGGCCTGTCCCGGCAGCGGCGCCTGCGGCGGTCAGTACACCGCAAACACCATGGCCCTGGCGCTGGAGGTGCTGGGGCTGTCTCCGGTGGGCTACGCCACCATCCCCGCCGAGGACCCGCGGAAGGACGCGGCCACCCGCGCCGCGGGCGCGCTCGCCGTCCAGCTGCTCCGGGAGGGCAGCCGTCCGCTCCAGCGGCTGACCCGGGCCTCGTTCGAGAACGCGATCGCCGCGGTGGCCGCCACCGGCGGCTCGACCAACGCGGTGCTGCATCTTCTGGCGCTCGCCCGCGAGGCGCGCATCCCGCTGTCGATCGACGACTTCGACCGGGTCAGCCGGCGCACGCCGCTGCTGGCGGATCTCAAGCCCGGAGGACGTTACGTGGCAGTGGACATTGATCGGGCCGGCGGCGTGCCGCTCCTCGTGCAGCGACTCCTACAGGCCGGAAAGCTCGACGGGGAAGCCCTCACCGCGGACGGGCGCCGCTGGTCCGATCATGCAGCCGGAGCGCAGGAGACGCCGGGGCAGCAGGTGGTACGCCCGCTCTCCGAGCCGGTGAGCCCCACCGGAGGCCTGGTCATCCTCCACGGGAACCTCGCGCCCGACGGCTGCGTGGTGAAGATGGCCGGCCACGAGCGGCCGTACCACCGCGGCCCGGCGCGGGTGTTCGAGCGCGAGGAGGACGCCTTCGCCGCGGTGCGGGCCGGACAGATCCGCTCGGGCGACGTGGTGGTCATCCGCTACGAAGGCCCCCGCGGCGGCCCGGGCATGCGGGAGATGCTGGGCGTCACCGCGGCGCTGGTCGGACAGGGCCTCGGCGAGCAGGTGGCGCTGATCACTGCCGGGCGGTTCAGCGGCGCCACCCGCGGGGTGATGGTGGGGCACGTGGCCCCCGAGGCCGCCGCGGGCGGACCCATCGCCGCGGTCCGCGAGGGCGCCATGGTGGTCATCGACGTCAACGAGCGCTCGCTCCGGCTCGAGCTGCCCGCGGAAGAGATCGACGCCCGGCTGCGCGCCTGGAGACCACCGACCCCACGCTACGCCTCGGGCGTCTTCGCCAAGTACGCGGCGCTCGTCACCTCGGCGGCGGAGGGCGCGATCACCCTCCCCCCCATCACCTCAACCCCAAGGGAGCAGTGAATGGCCACGCTCTATTATGAGAAGGACGCCCCACTCGAGCTCATCCAGAAACGCAAGGTCGCGGTCATCGGCTACGGAAGCCAGGGCCACGCCCACGCGCTGAATCTCCGGGACTCCGGGGTGGACGTTCGGGTCGGGCTGCACGCCGGGAGCAAGTCGGCCCGGAAGGCCCAGGACGCCGGACTGCGAGTCATGTCGGTCGCCGACGCCACGCGCGAGGCCGACGTGGTGATGGTCCTGACCCCGGACGAGAAGCAGCGGAAGATCTACGAGGAGGAGATCGCCCCCGGGCTCGGACGAGGCAAGGCGCTCTTCTTCGCCCACGGCTTCAACATTCACTACGGACAGATCCGGCCGCCGCCGGAAGTGGACGTCATCCTGATCGCCCCGAAGGCCCCGGGGCACATGGTCCGCCGGCTCTACCAGCAGGGTCAGGGAACGCCGTCGCTCATCGCCGTGCACCGCGACGCATCGGGCCAGGCGAGGACGCTCGGCCTGTCCTACGCCCGGGCGCTGGGCAGCGCACGCTGCGGAGTCCTGGAGACCACCTTCCGGGAGGAGACCGAGACCGACCTCTTCGGGGAGCAGGCGGTGCTCTGCGGTGGACTGACCGCCCTGGTCCAGGCCGGCTACGACACCCTGGTCCAGGCCGGGTACCAACCAGAGAGCGCGTACTTCGAGTGCCTGCACGAGCTGAAGCTCATCGTGGACATGATGTACGAGGGCGGCCTCGGCTGGATGCGCCACTCGATCAGCGACACCGCCGAGTACGGCGACTACAGCCGTGGCCCGCGGATCGTCACCGACACCACCCGCGCGGAGATGAAGCGCATCCTCCGCGAGATCCAGACCGGCGCCTTCGCGAGGGAGTGGATCCTCGAGAACCAGGCCGGGCGACCCCACTTCGACCGGCTGCGCGAGGAGGGCAAGGCCCATCCCATCGAGGAGGTGGGCCGGAGGCTGCGCGAGACCATGAGCTGGATCCGCGACGCGCGAAAGGACTCGAGCGAGCCGGGCTCGCACTGACCCGGGGAGACCACGTGGACACCAAGAAGGCGCAGAGACCGCCGATGTGGCTGAACGGCAAGCTGGTGCCGGCGGCGGAGGCGAAAATCGACTTCCTCACGCCGGCGCTGCACTACGGGATGGGAGTGTTCGAGGGAATCCGCTGCTATCGCACCCCCCGGGGCCCGGCGGTGTTCCGGCTTCCGGAACACATGGCCCGACTGCTGAGCTCGGCGCGGATCCTGGGCTGGCGCGAGCTGCCCTACGGCGTGCACGAGCTGGTCGAGGCGTGCCAGGAGACCATCCGCGCCAGCGGCCACGAAGAGTGTTACGTGCGCCCCCTGATCTGGCTCGCCGAGGGCGGCTGGAACCTCACCGTCGATGCGGGCAAGCCGTACTTCGGGATCGCGGTGTGGGAGTGGAAGGCGTACCTCGGCGCCGAGGCGATGGAGAACGGCGTACGGGCAAACGTCTCGTCCTTCACCCGTCACCATCCGAACGTGATGATGACCAAGGCGAAGATCACCGGGAACTACCCCAACTCGGTGCTGGCGAAGACCGAGTCGCTGCGCCTGGGCTTCGAGGAGGCGATCATGCTCGATGCCCAGGGGCTGGTGGCGGAGTGCACCGGGGAGAACATCTTCCTGGTCAAGGAGGGGGTGCTCCTCACGCCTCCCGACGCGACAGTGCTGGAGGGCCTTACCCGCGACTCGATCATCCAGCTGGCCCGCGAGATGGGTCACGAGGTGGTGAAGCAGCCCATCTCCCGCGACGCGCTCTACGGGGCCGACGAGGTGTTCGTCTGCGGAACGGCGGCGGAGGTGGTGGCGCTCCGGGAGATCGACTTCCGCACCATCGGGACCGGGCGCATGGGGCCCCTGACCCGGAAGCTCCAGGGGGCCTATCTCGCCGCGGTGCGTGGGCAGCTGCCGGGCCGGGACCGCTGGCTCACCCCGGTGCCCCCCGCCCCGCCTGGCAAGGTCGCCGCCACGGGCTAGGAGGACGGCATCCCTTCGACCGGCTCACGCTGAGAGCGGCGGGAAAAGCGGAGGACGGCCCGGAACAGCTCCTCGATGTCCTCGGGGTCGAGGTGCAGCGCCTCGGCCCAGGTGCGCCGCTCGGCGAGAAGGCGGGCCTCCCGTTCCGGATCCACGATGGGCTGCCCGAGGTGCGCCTTGGCTCTGCCGGCCCGCTGCGCCAGCGCGGCCCGCCGGGCGAAGAGGGCCATCAGCTCGCGGTCCAGGTCGTCGATGAGCTCGCGCGCCTCCTGGAGCTGCGGCGAGCGCGTCCCGAGATCGGGGATCGCGAAGCGGGCCGATTCAGGCCCCACCTCGGCCGGGGCCTCATCGAGCGCCCGATCGATCTCCGTGAGCGCCTGGAGCAGCTGGTGTCGTGCCTCCGGCGCGAATGGGTTCTCGCGCTGGATCGCGGTGAAGAGGTGACCCGCGTCGGAGCGCACCGTCTCGATGGTGCGGGAGATCGCCTGGAACGAGGGCGGGGCAAACGGCACCTCCATGCCCGCGCCGGCGTCGAGCATGCCCTTGGCGACGAAGAAGGTGAGGGCGTGGGTGTGGGCCATCAGTCGGTCGTGACGCGCGGGCGTCTGCTCGATGACCTCGCAGCCAATGCGCCGCCAGAGCTCCGCCACCTGAGTCGCCGCCTCCGGATGGTGTGGGGATGGGCAGACCACGACGCGAAGAGGCCGCTCGGCGAGGGCCAGGCTCACAGGGCCGAACAGAGGATGGGTCGCGACCCAGGGGATGGCGTCCGCCAGCACGGCTTCGAGGTCCGCGTACGGGTGCACCTTCACGCTTCCCACGTCGAGGACGATCTGCTCGGGCCCGAGGTGCGGTTTCAGCGACTCGAGCGCCTCGCGGGTTCGCGGGACCGGGACGGCGAGCACCACGAAGCTGGCGCCGGAGACGAGCTCGGGCAGCGTGTTGGCCCGCGCGGCCACGGGCACGCCGGCCCGCGGATCGAGCGCACGGTACGGAACTCCTGCGTCCCCGAGAAGCGAGCCCAGGGCTCTCCCGAAACGCCCGAACCCCAGGATCGCGACCACCATCGACTCGATTCTACCAACGTTCGAGGCGCGGGGGCCGGAAGTGGCCGCGAGATCGCGGGGCACAGCCGGCAGCGGGGACCCTGCGGCCTCGCTTCCAGGCGTCTGACCTGGAGATACCGGCGTGCCGGAGCCGCGGGTCGGCTGCGGCGCTGGCTGAGGTCGCAATCGCCGCAGCAGGCTAGCTAGCGCGCTGCGTGGGGGCCGCTGCCGAGCGCCTTCAGCTCGGCCTCGACCTTCTGCTCGGTCTCTGGGTTGCGCTGGCTGGCCGGCAAGCTTCGCAGCAGCGAGAGCTGCTCCTGGAGCACGGGAGCCCGATCCTTCCCCTGCGCCTCGAGGATGCGCGCCTTCAGCCCGAGGATGCCCACCTTGCGGGGACCCTGCGTCATCAGCGCCAGCGCGCGGTTCACCGCCGCCTCGGCCTCGGGGGCCCGCTTCTGCTCCAGGAGGACCCGGGCGAGGCGCGCGGGGGGGTTGTAGTCGCCGGGCATCTCCTTCTCCCGCGCGGCGAGCAGCTTCTCCGCCTTGGCCGGCTCGCCCAGGTACAGGTAGGTCTCGGTCCGGTGCGCGTCGAACGTCGCCGCGGTCGCCACGTCAGGCGCCTTGGCCGCGGCCGATTCGAGGACCGCCGCGCGCTTCCGCATCGCGGCCACCGCCTCGTCGTGCCGCTTCAGCTCGTCGAGGTGGTCCGCCACGGAGGCGTAGATCGAGCTCCGGTCGTCCGCGGACAGCGCCGCCTTCGGGTCCGCGGCGAGCTCGTTCAGCCGCTTCAGCCCGGCCGCGAGCAACGCCTTGGCCTCGGGGTTGTCGCCCGCCTTCGCCGCGCAGGTGGCGGCCGAGTCGGCCAGCTCCGCGCCGGTGGGTGTGGCCTTGATCCGGGGCAGCTCGGCTCCGGCCAGCGCGACGCATTCCTTCAGCGCCTCGGGGGTGCGCGTCGCGGCGAGCGCCGAGAGGAGGAGGTTGATTCGCTCGGGACGCAGGGGGTCGGTCGGGGTGGAGAGGCTCACCGCGCGGCGGTAGGCGGCTGCAGCGGCGGCGTGATCCTTCTTCTGCTGTGCAGCATGCCCTTCCTGCTCGGCACGGGCGGCCTCGGAGACCTTTCCGCCCTTGCGTGCCGCCTGCCAGGACGCGGCGGTCTCCTGGACGAAGTGCCGCATCTCGTTCACCGAGGAGGTCCCCAGCCACCGCCCGATGACCTGCTCGGTGTCCGGATCGATCATCAGGAACGTCGGCAACCCGTCGGCGGGGAACTTCTCCACCACCTCCCGGTTCTTCTCCGCCTCGGTCTCGACCGCGAGCCAGACCACCGCGTCCTTCACCGGGCGCAGGCCCGCGTCCGGGAAGACGAACGAGCGCATCGACAGGCAGGAGTGACACCAGGTGGCCCAGCTGTCGAGGAACAGCGGCTTCTTCTCCGCCTTCGCCTTCGCCAGGGCGCTCCGGTAGTCGTCCTCGAGGAAGACGATGCCGGACGGGGGAGGCTTGCTGGCGGCGGGAGAGGCAGCCGCTGGCGCAGCGAGGACGGTCAGGCTCAGCAGGGCGGAGAGCATGGGCGGCGACAAGCTAACCCGCCAGGTGGCCTGCCGCCGCGCGCAAGCAGCGAACCGCCTGAAATCCCGAGCTTTGGTCCGGTCCGATGCTCACCCACCGTCCGGGCGCTTGAATCGCGGCCCCGGCGGCCGCGTCCAAGTGGTTGAGGATGCAACGATGAAGAGACTTCTTGCCGCAGCGCTGTTGCTGGGCCCGCTCGTGGCCGGTGCCCAGGTCGTGTCAACCACGCCACCGGTGGACCAGCCACCCGCCCCGCAGCCCCAGGCCGTTCCACCTCCTCCGCCAGCGACTCCGCCCCCGCCGTCCAGCAGCGCGCCGCAGGCTCCGCTCCCCCCGGAGTCCGGTGATACATACGGCGCGCTGCCCCCGGGCGGGTCCACGGCTCCGCCGGCCACGAATCAGGACGTCTCGCCTCCGGACGAGGAGCTCCCGCCCCCGTCCGTGGCCGCCGCTCCGGCGCCGGCGAGCGGGCAATGGGTCTACACCGCTCAGTACGGCTGGGTCTGGATGCCGTATGCAGCCTCGTACACGTACCTGGCCGCCGACGCGTACCCGGACATGTACCTCTACGTTGCCGCCTACGGCTGGCGCTGGGTGGTCGCGCCGTGGGTCTGGGGCATCGGCCCTCGGCCTTACTTCGGCGTGTACGGCTCGGCGCGCTACCCCTGGTACGGACGTGGCTACGGGCGCTGGTATGGCTTCCGCGGTGGCCCGGTCTGGGCGGGTCGCGACTGGGGTCATCCCGGCTGGTACGGCCCCGCGCCGCATCCGGTGGTCCGGCCCGCTCCCCACGTGTTCACTTCCCGGCCCGGCGTCGTCGTGAGCCCGCCCCGCCCGGGTAGCTTCGCGCGCCCCGGCCCGTCGGGCGTCGTGCGCTCCCGGCCCGTCTCCCCACCGCGCGGATTCTCCGCGGCGCGTCCCGGCGGGTTCTCCGGCGCTCGTTCCGGAGGCATGCGCGGTGCGCACCCGGGCGGGTTCGGCCGCCACTGACCGCGGAGGGGGCGAACCCGGCGCGCGCGAGGTTCACCGGGCCCCCCTTGCCCGGGCGATGCTCGCCGGGTGGGCCGGCGTCGACATCGGCCCCGGGAGTCGGTCAGCTCAGGCGCGGCGTGGTTGGTCCGGCGTACGCCGGGTGCCGGCCCATGAGCGCCCGGCGGCAACGCGGGCAGTAGAAGGTCGCGTCGCTTCCAGCGATGCGGCCGTCGTATTCCTCGAAGCGGATGAAGTCGGGGAGTCCGAGCCGTTTCCGGAGCGCGCCCGCATCGAAAGTGCAGTTCACCTCCGACCAGAGACCCCACTCGGGTCCGTAGGGGCTGGGCGTCGGCTCGCCGATCTTCACTCCCCTCCGCTCCAGCTCCGCCTCGAGGGGCGCGAGGTGTACGCAGCTGATGGGCATGGGCACCTCCGGGACGGAGCATGCCATCTCATGCGTCTTGCATCGCACGTCCCCGCGGCCAATCCTGCGCGGCCGTGACCTCCCCGGTCGAGCTCGCGGTCGGATCCCTGCGCGTGCCCGCGCATGGCGAGCTCCTCTACCGGGACGCGCTGGAGCGGACGCGGCTCGGGTCGCTGCGAGGCTCGAACGAGCGCGCGCCGCGGCTGCGGCTCGGGTGAGAGCCATGCCCCGGGTGGAGATCAGCGACGGAGGCCGGGCCGGAACCATCATCTACCGGGAGGGGCTGCACACCGCCTCGTTCGACTGGGAGTTCGCGATCTCCCTGGCCCTGGCGATCATCAACGGGCCGGGCGCGGCTCACTGGGATCGCCTCTGTCCCTGGGCCGCGGGGCGCCAGGAGGAGATCTTCGAGCACGTGGCGCGCGAGGTCGTCCGACAGAAGGCGGCCGGGTGCAGGCCGGAGATCGATCTCCCGACCGGGACCATCACCCTGCTCGAGCCGAGGCGCACCGCGAAGGGCCGGAAGCGCCGGGGCAGCTCGCCGCGCGGCCCGCTCGATGCGGTGGGTGAGCTCGCGGACGACGAGGTCGTGCAGCTCATCGACCTCATGCTCCGCGACGGGATGAGCGGCCCCACCGTCGACGGGCTCGCCCAGATCGACCACCCGAAGGCCCGCGCGGCGGTGGACGAGGCCTCGCGCCACCACCTCTCGGTCGACGTCAGGCTCGCGGCGGCCGAGGCGCTCCACGCTCGCGGCGCGCTGGCCGATCTCGAGCCGGTGCTCACCCGGGAGCTGAGGGTCCTGAATCGTCGAGCCGACGGGCTCGCCCGGGCTCTGCGGCTCGCGGAGGCGCATCCCACGCCGGCGGTGAAGCAGTCGCTCCTCTGGGCCAGCTGGAACCAGACCGAGTGCGCCACGGACTGTGCGCGTCTCCTGCTGAAGCTCGTGGGCGGCCCCGGCGCGGTGGCGGAGATGAGCGCCGTGCTGCCTGGGCTGGACCTCCACACCAGCTTCTTCCAGCGGAAGGCGTCGTTCGACGCCGTCTGTCAAAAGGTGGGAATGACGCTCGAGCCAGCCTGACCCGCCGCCTCCGATGAGTTCAGCTGCGTCCGGCCGTCCAAGCTTTCGATACGGCAGGCGTCCTCGCCGGCCTTCCCGAGGAGTCCCATGTCTCGCCTCCGCGTCCACGCATTCGCTCTCTCGCTCGACGGCTTCGGAGCCGGCCCCGCTCAGGATCTGCAGAATCCGCTCGGGGTGGGCGGTGAGGCCCTGCATGCCTGGTTCGTCCCCACCCGGACCTTCCAGCAGACGTTCGGGCGACAGGGTGGGACCACGGGCGTGGACGACGGCTTCGCCGCCCGAGGCTTCGAGAACCTCGGAGCGTGGATCCTCGGGCGAAACATGTTCGGTCCCGTCCGCGGACCCTGGCCCGACGAGTCCTGGAAGGGATGGTGGGGCGACGAGCCGCCGTACCACGTGCCGGTGTTCGTGCTCACCCACCATCCGCGCCGTGAGCTGACGATGAAGGGCGGGACGACCTTCCACTTCGTCACCGGCGGGATCGAGGAGGCGCTCGCCCGCGCCCGCGAGGCGGCCGGACCGCGCGACGTCCGGCTGGGCGGAGGGGTCGCCACCATCCGGCAGTACCTCGAGGCCGGCCTGGTGGATCTCATGCACCTCGCCTACTCGCCGGTGTTGCTCGGGAACGGCGAGAACCTCCTGGCCGGCCTGGACCTCCCGCGCCTCGGGTTCCGGGTCACCGAGCACGTGCCCAGCGAGAAGGCGACCCATATCGTGCTGACCCGCGGCTGACCGCCGGGCACCAGGCGGGAGTCAACGCTCAGAGGCAATAGCAATCACTCGCACGCTCTCCAGCCGAGCTCGGCACCGGGGATCGCGAGGGCACCCGCTCGGGGACCGAGCTCAGGAGACGTCGAGACTGTTCCTCGCACTCGCGCGGCCACTAGGCTCGCCGACCCGTGTCTCTCACCCGCCGCGAGCTGGTCGAAGCCGGTCTCACCCTGGGCGCGGCGGTCGTCGCCGGCCCGGCGCTCGGCGCGTCTCCGACTTCCCTGCCCCTCACGCCCGAGAGCGGGCTGGGCCCGTACTACAAGCGGGGCGCACCGCCCGCGACCACACTCGTCGCGCAAGGTGAGTCAGGGCTGCCGCTCGTGGTGAGCGGGAAGGTGCTCGACCCAGCCGGGAAGCCGCTGTCCGGCGCCGTCCTCGAGGTCTGGCATGCTGACGGGCGAGGAATCTACGATCTCGTGGGCTACCGGTACCGGGCGAGCGTCGTTGCTGGCTCCGACGGGAGCTACCGCTTCCTCACCGTCATGCCCGGTCACTACCCCGAGCGCGTCGCCCAGCACATCCATTACCGGGTCAGCGCACCGGGCCGGAAGGTGCTCGTCACCCAGCTCTACTTCGCGACCGATCCGGCGTTCGCTGGGGACCCGGACCAGAACTGGAGGAAGGACCCGATCCTCGAGGACCGGCGGCTCATCCGTCCCGTAACGCTGGAGGATCGGGGCGGGCCGCGGGCGGCGGTGGTCTTCGACACCGTGCTCGGACCGTGACCGACGGCCCCGGCCACGTCCGCCGCATCGAGGCACCGGCCCGGGTGAGGCGGGGCAGAAGACAAGCAGTTGTGCGCGCTGCGGCGCGGATGGGCGCCGCCGCGGGACCGAGATCGCCTTGAAGGACCTCGGCTGACGCTCAGAAGCGGTGCCAGAACAGCGACGCGTACGACGGCACGGCGTCGCGCCAGAACCGGATCTTCTTGCCCTCGGCGAAGCCGCGCGCCACGTAGTTGACCGGCACCTCCATCGGAGAGTGGCCGTTCCTCGCCAGCTTGCAGGCGAGCTCGATGTCCAGCTCGAAGCCGTTGGACTTGAGATCCAGTCCATCGAGGCACTCGGCGCGGAACACCTTGAACATGGTGTTCACGTCCGTCACGCGTTGCTGGTAGAGCGCGCTGTAGGTCCGGGCGAACACCAGCTGGGCGTAGTTCAGCATCATCCCCCGCACCGGCGTCGCGTCGTACCTGCGGACCTTCCAGTCGTCCAGGCCGAGGCTGCGCGAGCCGAGCACGAAGGTGGCCTGGTGCTGGAGCAACGGCTCGAGGAGCGCGTCGTAGTCGTCGATGTCGTACTCGAAGTCGGCGTCCTGGATGAGCACGATGGTTCCGGTGACGTGGGCCAGGCCCGTCCGCACCGCGTGCCCCTTGCCGCGCGGCCGGTCCTCGAGCACCACCCGAACCCCAGGGCGGCCCTGGTAGCTCCGGACGATGGCCCGCGTCCCGTCGGTGGAGTTGCTCTCCACGATGATCAGCTCGCGGTCGATCTTCAGCGGCTTGGCGAGCACCGCGTCGATGACCTCGGCCGCGTAACGGGCCTCGTTGTAGACCGGCATCACGATCGACAGCTTCTCGCGGGCCGCCGCCTCGCCCGTGCGGCGGCCGAACACCACCACGCGATTACCGGCGCGCACCGGCACCTCCACGTCCCCGAGCGGCGTCGCGTTCAGCACCGCGGACAGTGCCGGCCGCTCCACGGCGCGGGAGAGGATGTCGCCGACGTAGCGGGCAGTGCGCTTCACGGGCAGCGGATACTGGGTCTTGAGGAGCAGCCCCGAGCGGGCCGCCAGCGCGGTGAGGTTGCCGGTGCTGAAGAAGGCCGACTTGTGGTCGAACAGCTGCGACCAGTGCCTCCGCATGAGGCGCGCCGGGATCGAGTCGGCGTTGGTGTAGGTGACCACGAACAGGGTCTCGGGGGGCAACGCCGCGACGAGGTGCGAGAGCACAGCGTGCGGATCGGCGAGGCTCTCCAGCAGCTCGGCGAGGATGACCACCTGTGGCCCGCGCGCCAGGGACGGGGCGGTCCACTCCAGGTCGGAATCGAGGGCCACGCGGGTGAAGCGCGCGTCGTCGAACGCGGCGACCTCCAGGCCGAGCCGCTCCGCCGACGGCACCCGGGCGAACTCCGGCAGGTATCGCCCGAGGAGAAGCGTGCGCCGCAGGGGCGCTCCGAGGATGCGCCGATGATCTTCCTCCACCCGCCGGAGCAGGCGCTCGAAGTCCTCGGACATCAGCGCCCGGTCGCGGGGATGGGAGAAGGTCTGGATGCGCTCGATGTCCAGGTCGTTGAACGGGCGGTCGCGGGTGGGGTTCACGTACACCGCGCCGCAGGCCGTGCAGCGCACGAACCGGACTCCGGCGCGATGGAAGAGGTAGCTCGGCCGGTCGGCCTGGCAGGCCGGACAGTCCACGAACCGGTTATGGGCCCGCGCGGCCCGTACCGCCGGGGTGGGCCTGAACTGGAACGAGCGCACGGAGCCGTTCGTTCCGGTCATCGGGGCAGGCCCTCCGGAGGGATCTGCCGGTCATTGACGAAGGGGCTGGCCTCCAGGAAGGCGAGCGTCTCGACGATGCTCTCCGGGATGCTCCGCGTCGGAGCCCAGCCGAGCGCACGCAGGCGTGCCGCGTCGAGGAGCACACGCGGCGAGTCCCCCACCCAGCCGCGCTCACCGCCGGCGTACACGATGCGGGGCTTCACTCCCAGGGTGGCGGTGATGACCGCGATGCTCTCGTCGACCTCGACCCACTCGTGGTGCCCGAGGTTGAAGACGTTGATCGGCTCGCCCGACCCTCCGATCGCCACCAGCATGCCGGACACGCAGTCGCCGACGTGGAGGTAGCTCTTCT
The DNA here is from genome assembly GCA_003818285.1 of Myxococcaceae bacterium. Classification (GTDB taxonomy): domain Bacteria; phylum Myxococcota; class Myxococcia; order Myxococcales; family Myxococcaceae; genus RPRB01. The sequence goes on along the minus strand of RPRB01000021.1, from coordinate 7,548 downwards.
TCTGCCGGCCGTTGCCGAGCACATCGAGCCGCGTCGGGTCGCGCCTCAGCCGGCGCCAGAAGTCAATGACGTGGCCGTGCGTGTACCGAGGGCCGAGGAGCGACACGAAGCGGAAGATCCACACCCGGAAGCCGTAGCCCAGCGCATAGGAGGTGAGGAGCCCCTCGGCGGCCAGCTTGGAGGTGCCGTAGATCGACGTCTGCACGGGGAAGGGCGCGTGCTCGGGGGTGGGTACCACCGTTGCCTCGCCGTACACCGCGCCGGTGGAAGCAAAAGCCACCCCTCGAACTCCAGCCGCGCGCATGCCCTCGAGCAGGTTCTGAGTGCCCACCACGTTCTGCTCGATGCACTTCCGCGGCTGGAGGAGGTTGTCCTTCACGTCGGCGTTGGCCGCGAGGTGGAACACGAACTCGCAGCCCTCCAGCGCGCGCCGCACCGCCCCCGGATCCAGCAGGTCCCCCTCGACGAGGCGGGCGCCGGCGGGCACGAACTGATGCCAGCCGGTGGAGAAGTTGTCGAGGATGGAGACCTCGGCTCCCTGCGACAGGAGCCGGTCGGCGACGTGGCTGCCGACGAAGCCGGCACCCCCGGTCACCAGCACGCTACGCCCGGAGAAGCTCGCGATGGACGCCGCGGACATCAGCGAGGGGCGCCCGCGTGGTTGGTCACGCCCCAGAACCAGTCCCGGGGGAGGAGCGCTTCGGTTTCACGCGGATCGGAGCTGTCGACGAACGGGGCCACGGTCCCCTCCTAATGCATCCGGCCGCCGATCGCCGGTGTTTCTCCGGCCGCCGGCCCTCCGGTACCCGCCCCGGCGCCTGCCCGGGACTCACTGCACGCGCCGGATGACCCAGGGATGCTTCCAGGGATTCGCGCCGTGCGGCTCGAACGCCTCGTACACCGGCTGCCCGGGGAAGCGCGCCGCCACCTCGGCGGCAGGGACCTTCGCCGGCAGGGACAAGAGGAGCGGCGAACGGTCGAAGAACATCCCGTTACGCGCGTAGCGGGTGGGCCATTCCGCCCGGAGGATCACCACTCCGGAGCGCACCCCTTCTCGCGCCAGCTCCTCGGACAGCCCGGTGTGCACCTTCACCTCGGGGATGCGGTGCTCGAGGTACGAGGCCATCAGGAACAGCGGGGCGATCCACATCGCCACCCCGATCACCCAGCTGGTGCGCCGTCCGAGCTGCCGCTGCACGAACGACGCGGCGCCATCCCAGCCGGCCGCGGCGAGGAAGGCGACCGGGAGGAGCACCATCGAGAGGTAGCGCGGGCGAGGGCTGTCGTCGGGCTCGTTGAAGGTCAGGAGCAGGCCCGCCAGGAACAGCACCATCATCACCCCGAAGAAGCGCTGGAGGGACGCCGTCCGGCCATCGCCCGCCGCCTGCTCCCGTCGGAGCGCCACCCATCCGAGGCAGGCCAGGAGCGCCGCCCCGGGGACGGTCCACTGGAAGAAGAACGTCTCCAGCTCGGCCAGGTGGTGAAAAATCTGGAGCGGCGAGAAGAGGTGCCGCAGGCTGATGTTGGCCGTCGCGCCACTCTCGCCGTAGATGGCGACGAAGCCCGGCTTGCCCGCCGCGTACCCGTCGGTGAAGGGGGACCCGTACTGGAGCGCGTTGTACCAGAGCTGGAGCCCCACGAAGGGCATCGCGCTCGCGCCCGCGATCACCAGCGCCCGCAGGCTGGGAAAGGCGATCAGCGAAAGGCCGAGGAGAGCCGCGTCCACCGGCCGGATGAGGAACACGCACCCGACCGAGAATCCGAAGAGCACGAGCCATCCGTCTCGCCGGGACCGCCCCCACCGGGCCACCGCCAGCATCGCCAGCGCGCCGAAGAGCAGGGTCGGGACGTGGGAGAGGAAGGTGGCCGCCTGGTAGGCGAAGAGCGGCATCGTCGCCAGGAACGCCACGGCGAGGAAGGCGCGCCGCTCGTCGAACACCACCCGGGAAGCGAACCAGAACGCGACCAGTGTCAGCATCGCCTCGAGCGGGGTCACCAGCCACGGGACCCCGGCGCGAACGCCCGGGGCCAGGAGCGCGGCCGTGCCCGGCGGATACTTGCTGCGGACGAACTCGTCGATGATCACGTGATCGACCCGGGCCCAGTCCGCGAACGGTGGGGCCCGCGCCTTGAGCGCTCCGCGCGCGAACCCCTCGGCCTGGAGCACCGTCGAGTACTCGTCCCCGGAGTACGGGTAACCCTGCAGGGCGACGCGGGCCAGGAGCGCGTAGAAGACGCCGGCGACGACGATGACCAGCGCCGCGCGCCGCCCGTACCGGGGAGCGGCCTTCCGGGCCGGCTCCGCATCGGGGGTCTCGGGTCGCGTCGCGGATGGGGGGACCGCGAGCTCGGAGGGAGAGGACTCCGTGCCGGAGGGTTGGTTCACGAGGGTGCGGAGAAGGGCCGTGGTGCGCTGCGCCCGGCCCGCGCGGGCCCGCGGCTCATCCTTCGATTCTCCCGGGGGCCTCGGGCATCGTTCCACTCTGACCTCGCCTGGCGGCCAGCGTCAACGCCGCCCCGACCGAGCGCCTTGCGCTGCCGTTCCGCCTCCGGGTACTCCAGTGCTCGCGCACGCCCCCGAAGGCCGCGAGCGACGATGCGTCCCACGACCGAGTGATGAGCCTGCCCTCTCCGGAGCGCCTACACCCACCCGCCCCTGACGAGCCGTCCCCGGCGCCGACCACCACCGGCGCCCGCTGGCCGTGGGTCGCCTGGGTCGTGCTCACCTTCGGTCTCTGGAACAGCTGTGCCTCGCACGCCGGAGCCCGGTGGAGCGATGGGCTACTGGCCCAGGGTGACTACCCCCGCACCCTGGCCTTCGCGCTCGCGGCGCTGCGGGGCGCGGGCACCGACGACAGCGACATCAGCCGGTACCTGGCGTACTCCAACGCCACGCTGGGGCGTCCCTACCAGTCGTTCTACGTGCGCCCGTTCGAGGGCTGGACCGGCCCTCAGCCGGACAGCGCGACGGGATCGGATCCCGACGACCCGGCGCAGACCCCTCCCCGGCACCCGGACCGGCCGCTCCTCCCCTACCGGGACTTCTCCGTCGAGTACCCCCCGGGATTCTTCCTCCTCGCGCTTCCGCCCGCGCTGCTCGGCCTCGAGCTCGACGGCTACCGCCTGGTGTTCTCGCTCTTGATGGCGCTGCTGCTGACCGCGGCGCTGCTGGCCGCCATCCGCATCGGCCGTGTGCTGCGTCCCCAGACCGAACCCTCGCCGGTCGCGGTGGCGACGCTCCTCGCGCTGGCGCTCGGAACGGTCGCGGTGCGGCGGTTCGATGCCGTTGTCTCGCTCTCGCTCTGCCTGTTCCTCGACGGCTGCCTCCGGCGCAGGCCGGTGCTCTCCGGGCTCGCGCTCGGGGTGGGGCTGGTGACCAAGGTCGTTCCGGTGCTGGTCCTCCCCGTGGCCCTGGTTTACTGGGGCGCTCTGCGGCGCTGGCGGGAGCTGTCGGTCACGGCCCTGGTCTCGGGTCTCGTCGCGGTGGCAGTGGGAGTTCCCTTTCTCCTGACGGGCGAGCACCTGCTGGACCTCGTGCAGTACCACGGGCAGCGCCCACTCGAGGTGGAGAGCACCGGGGCGGCGCTGCTCACCATCGGGCGCTTCTTCGATCCGGCGTCGGCGTGGCGGGTCGCAACGTACGGCTCCGACAACGTGGTGGGGCCGGCGGACCGCTTCCTCCTCCCCCTCGCCGGCGTCCTGCCGCTCCTGGCGGCCGCGGCCATCCTCGCCTGGAGCGTGGTTCAGACCCGCGAGGCGCTGCGCGGCCCGGACGGCGAGCGGATCTCAGGCGAGGTCCTGGTGCGCGCGGCCTGCGCCACGCTCGCGGCAAGCATGGCGCTCGGAAAGGTGTTCAGCGCGCAGTACCTCGCGTGGTTCCTGCCGGTCGGGGCGCTGGTGTCGGTGCTCGACACCGGCAGCCGGCGGCGCACGGCGGTCCTTCTCCTCGGCGGGGCCATGCTGCTGACCCAGCTCAACCAGCACTTCTTCTTCGGGCTGCTGGGTCAAGGGCCGCATCCCCTCATGGGGGTGCTCTTCCTCCTGAGGAATGCGCTGGTGATGGCCTGGGCGGTCTGGATCCTCGTGCCGGGCCCGCGCGTGCGCTCGTCCACGGTGAGCGATGAGCGGGCTCCTTCGGGGTCACCGCCGCTCTCGGGTGCCGCCCGGCTCTAGGGCCCCTGGCGGAGCTGCTCGACGGCGTGAGCGCAGGCACGCGCGGTGACCGCCATCTCGGTGAGCGTCGGGTTCTGCCAGCCGGAGGTGGGCCAGCAGGCCCCGTCGCTGACGAGGAGGTTCGGCACGTCCCAGGTACGGCAGGAAGGGTCCACCACCGAGTCCCTGGGGTCGGTTCCCATCCTTGCGCCGCCGACCTCGTGGACGAACATGCCGGGCGTGGAGAGCGTCCACTCCTTCTGCATCTTCCGGATGTGCCCGGTGACGAAGGGGGTGTGAAACAGCTCGGTCACCTCGGCGCAGACGCCACCGCCCGCCTCGACGATCTCCCGCGCCGCTGCGCGTGCCGCCCGCGCCAGCCGGAGGTCCTCCTCCTTCCACTCGCAGACGATGTGCGCGGCGGGGATGCCCCAGCGGTCCTTCAGCGAGGGGTCGATCTCGATGCGGTTGTCGCGGTGGGGCAGCGTCTCCGAGCGGGCGCAGAGGAACCCGAAGGCCACGTCCTTGTGCTTGCGGAGGAAGTTCGGCACCGGAAGCCGCTGGATCCCACCCCAGAGCCCGAAGCCGCGCAGGTACGGCTCCCGGCGCTCCCCGAGGTTCTGGTAGCGCGGAATCATGATGCTGTCGCTGCCCAGCAGCTCGAACGGCCCACCGGTGTCCGGCACGTCCGGGAGGTAGAAGTAGACGTTGCCCGCGCTGTGGTCCATCACGTAGCGCCCGAGCACGCCGGAGGAGGCGCCGATGCCTTCGGGGTGCGCCGCGCTGCGCGAGTTCATCAGGATGCGGACGCTCTCCAGCGTCGACGCACAGAGGAAGACCAGCCTCGCCCGCACCTCCTCGGTCCGCCCGGTCACCGCGTCCACCACCGCCACCCCCGTCGCCCGCCTCCCGTCCGCGCCGACCAGCACCTGGGCCACCACCGCCCCGCTTCGAAGCGTGAGACGACCGGTCTCCTGCGCGGCCCGGAGCGTGGTGGCGGGGCTGGAGATGCGAGACAGCGCCTCGCCCTTCTCCGGAGGCCGGCGGGCGAAGAGCCCGCGGGAGATGATCACCCGCCGCTCGGGGAACACCCGCTCCACCCGCTCCTTGAACAGGCGCTCCGCCGGCGTCATCGGCCTCGGCTCGAGGAAATCGCCGTCCGGGAGCTGGGGCAGCCCCTCCCGCGACCCGTGCACGCGGAGGAGGCGCTCCAGCTCGGCATAGTGCGGCGCCAGCTCGGCGTGGGTGAGCGGCCAGTCCGGGCCGAAGCCGTCCCGGCTCGCCGCCTTGAAGTCGAAGTCCGAGAATCGCGGAGTGACCGCGTCCCAGACCAAGGAGCGGCCCCCCACCCGGCGCGAGCGGATCCACCGGAACGGCCGGTCCGGCGGCGTGGAGTACGGGTTGTCCACGTCGTCCACGAAGAAATCGGGGTTGGTGGCCCACCAGGTGGGGTGGCTCTTCTGCACGTCCTGCCGGTGGGAGACGAGGTGGCGCCAGAGCTGCCTCGCCGCGTTGCTCGCGAACGAGCCGTGGTCACGGCGCCGGGTGACCGGAGTTCCCGCCTCGAGCACCAGAACCCGGAGGCCGGCGCGGGTGAGCTTCCAGGCCGCGGTTCCGCCCGTCGCGCCCGACCCGACGACGATGGCGTCCCACTCCTCGGCTCGGTGGAGGACCTCCATGGCTCCCTTCTACTTCAGGCCTCGAGCGCCTCGACCTCGCGCGCCGTCAGCCGGAGGCCGGCCGCTGCGAGGTTCTCCCGCATCTTCGCCGCGGTGCTCGCCGCCACCACCGCCGACACGGGGAAGGGCTGGGAGAAGAGGTAGGCCAGCGCCACCTGGGCCACCGACCAGCCCCGGTCCCGCGCGAGGGCCCGCGCCCGCTCGCGCCGGGCGGCGTTGGCCGGGCTGCCGTAGCAGCCGCGGCTCTCTTCCGAGGTGAGGAAGCCCGCTCCGAGCGGAGACCAGGCCAGCACCGGAAGCCCCGTCCGCGCATGGAAGCTCCGTGCCCCCCGCCCGGCCGGGCCGGCGATGCTCACCGAGCCCGTCCAGGGCGGCCGGGCCCAGTCGACCAGCGAGAAGTGGGGGCTGCTGGCGGCCATGGCCGGGAGGCCTTCCTGGCGGGCCGCGGCCTGGATGGCCTCGATCCGCTCCACGCTCCAGTTCGACACGCCCCAGGCGCGGATCTTCCCCTCCCGGAGCGCGGCGCCGAGCGTCCGGACCATCGGCTCGAGCGGGGCGGCCGGGAAGTCGCGGTGGAGGAGGTACAGGTCGAGCCGCTCGATCCGCAGCCGCCGGAGGCTCGCGTGGAGGTCGGCAGAGAGCGCGTCTGCCGTCAGCCGGTTCGGGCGCACTCCCGGGTAGGGATGTCCGCCCTTGCCGATGAGGAAGAGCCGGTCCCGGAGGCCCCGGGAGGCCATCCACCGTCCGAACAGCCGCTCGGTCCCGCCGAGCTGGTAGGAGGCGGCGAGGTCGAAGGCGGTGCAGCCCGCCTCCACCAGCGCGTCGAGCGTGCGGAGCTCTTCCTCGCGCCGCGACCGCCCGGCGAGCCAGTCGGGGAGCACGAAACCCAGGCGCGCCGCGCCGGCGACGACCGGGGGAATCACCGGCATGCCGCGGAGCTCACGGCGCGTCCTCCACCGGAAGCCGCGGACGTTCCTGCTGGCCCGGCAGCGCGACGGTGAGACCGGCGCAGAGGAGCCCGAGGAGGATCTGCGCCGCATGGATGAGCAGGGCCAGGGTCGCCGCCGAGGCCGCGGTCAGCCCGAGCGCGCCGGCCCCCACCACCATCATCGCCTCGGTCGCTCCGAGCTGTCCGGGAATGAAGTCGCCCACGGCGCTCCCGAGGATGAGCGCACCGCGGGTGACCAGCACCCGCCCGAGCTCGGTGTGCTCGCCGATGGCGGCCAGCGCCACTCCGCACTGGACCACCTGGGCCACCCGCCCCAGGGACTCCCAGCCCAGCGAGCGCGCGAGGTCCCCCCGGGAGGCGCCCGGCACGGCGTCGAAGGCCAGCCCGAAGCTCTCCAGCCGCTTCACCAGACCTCCGAAGAGCCGCCCCAGCCTGGCCCGCTCACGGACCAGCAGGATGCTCAGGCCGATGCCTCCGGCCACCAGCCCATTGGCCAGGAGGAGGCCCGCCGCCGCGCCCGGGCCGAGCAGCGCCGTCGTCGCGACCAGCACCGGCACGGTGATGACCGTGGTCGAGAGGAGCACGACGCCCTGCATCTGCACCGCGGCCACCGCCGCCCGCGCCCCGCCGGTGCTCCGGGCGAGCAGGACGGCGCGCGCGGCCTCCCCGGCGCCCCGCCCCATCGGCAGCACCAGCCCCAGCGCGTAGCCCAGCGCGCCGGCCCGGACCCACTGTCGCGGCGGAACGCGCGCACCGGCCTCGCCGTAG
>RPRB01000020.1 GCA_003818285.1 Myxococcaceae bacterium | reverse complement strand
GCGCAGATTGCGCTGGAAGTTCTCTCCTAGGAAGCGAGGGTTGGTCTTGCGCCAGTCGTTGGCAGCGAGATCGTCCGGCGAGCGGATCTTGCCCGTGAGGAAGCCGTGTCCAAGCGGCGAGTAGGGAACGAAGCCGATGCCCAGTGCGCGGAGCAAGGGCAGCAGTTCGGCCTCCGGGTCACGTGTCCACAGGGAATACTCGGTCTGCAGCGCAGCCACCGGGTGCACGGCGTGGGCGCGGCGAATCGTCGCCGGGCCAGCCTCGGACAGGCCGATGTGGCGCACCTTGCCCTCGGCGACCAGCCTGGCCAGCGCGCCGACGGTCTCCTCGATGGGGGTCTTCGGGTCTACCCGGTGCTGGTAGTACAGGTCGATGTGGTCGGTGCCGAGCCGCTTCAAGGAGCCCTCGACAGCGGCTCGGATGTTCGCCGGGCTGCTGTCGAGGACGCCGGGGCCACCGCCGGAGTGCGAGACCAGGCCGAACTTCGTCGCCAGCACCACCTGGTCGCGGCGGCCCTTGGTGGCCCGGCCGACCAGCTCCTCGTTGCTGAAGGGACCGTAGATCTCGGCTGTGTCGAGGTGCGTGACGCCGAGTTCCAGCGCCCGGTGGATGGCGCGGATCGACTCGGCATCGCTGCCTTCGCCGATGTTGTAGTAGCCGGACATCGACATGGTGCCGAGTCCGATGCGCGAGACATCGAGGCCGCCGAGTGAGATGTGCTTCATGACGATGTGACTCCTTCTGGCTTCGCTTACGTTTGGTCGACTACCTTCATTTGCTCCTCGTTCATCCGGCCACCGTGCACCTGGATGGTGGAGAGAGCAGCGTCGATCTCGCGAAGATCCGTGGGGGTCAGCTGAACGTGGATGGCTCCCAAGTTCTCTTCGAGGTGGTCCATGCGTCGTGTCCCCGGGATCGGAACAATCCACGGCTCTTGCGTAAGCAGCCACGCGAGCGAGATCTGAGCGGGCGTCGCACCCTTTCTCTCGGCAACTCGCTCGAGCAGAGCAATCAGCGGCTCATTGGCTGCCAGGTTTTCTGGCTTGAAGCGATCGAACCCTGCTCTGAGATCCGTCTTCGGGTCGAGCTTCGTACTCGCGCGGACTTTCCCGGTCAGATAACCCATGCCTAGCGGGCCCCACGAAACGAAGCCGATGCCAAGCTCTTCACAGGCAGCGAGCACGCCGTTGCGCTCTGGATCTCTGTTCATGATGGAGTATTCGGTCTGAACGGCTGCAACGGGTTGAACGGCATGTGCTCGCCGGATGGTTCGCGCGCTCGCCTCGGAGAGGCCGAAATGCAAGACCTTCCCTTGCGCGATGAGCTCCTTGATCGCACCCGCGACGTCTTGGATGGGCACGTTCGGATCGACGCGGTGCTGGTAGTAGAGGTCGATGCGGTCGGTCTTGAGCCGCTTGAGTGAGGCCTCGACGACCTTCTTGATGTGCTCGGGCCGGCTGTTGAGACCACCTGCTTCGAGGTCGAAGCCGAACTTGGTGGCGATGGCGACCCTGTCGCGGAAGGGTGCGAGCGCCTCTCCGACGAGATCTTCGTTCGTGAAGGGCCCGTAGACTTCGGCTGTATCGAAGAACGTGACGCCTTTCTCGTAGGCCGTACGAATGACGTTGATGCCCTGCGCTCGGTCCGCGGGGGGGCCGTAGTTGGCACTGATGCTCATGCATCCGGCACCCAGCTCTGAGACCTCGAGCCTCCCGAGTTTTCGGCCCTTCATCTCGTTTCTCCTTGCGCGGACCGTGTCGTTCGAGCTGTTGCCCCCATTGGGCCGATGCGAGGCTGCACAAGAGGACCCGACGGCCAATGCCGCGCCGAGGAGGGCAACATCAGCGAAGAAGTCGCGGCGGCTGAGAGCTGCCCTTTCTCGAGTCCAAACCCTGTCTCTCATGATGCCTCTCCGTTCCCCCGAAACGTGTCGAGGGCGTGTGATTCGCCGACTCACGATCAATACGGCCCGGCATCAGGGAGGACTAGACAGCCGGATGGAAATGGGTTGTTAAGCGCCAATTGACAATGAACCAGGAGCGACCAGCGCGATGAAGACGACTCCTCTGGCCCAGCTTCAAGTCTTCCTGGCGGTGGCGCGCATGCGCAGTTTCAGCGGCGCGGCGCGGGACTCAGGCGTCTCCCGGGCGGCGGTCAGCCAGGCAGTGCGGCAGCTCGAGGAGCGGCTACGGGTCGTGCTGCTGAACCGCACGACCCGCAGTGTGTCGCTGACGGATGCGGGAAGGCGCCTCCTGGAGGAAGCAGGCCCTGGGCTGGGCCAAGCGTTGGCAGCCCTCTCCAACGTTTCAGTCCAACCCGGCGAGGCGGTGGGGCGGGTGCGGTTGTCGGCCCCACGGATGGCGGTGCCCTTCGTCATCACCCCGGTGCTCCCAACCTTTCGCGCGCGCCACCCGCGGGTAGAGGTCGAGGTCGTCATCGAGGATCGCTTCGTGGACATCGTCGCGGAGAGTTACGACGCTGGCGTGCGCCTGACCGAGGCCATAGAGCGCGACATGGTGCAGGTGCGCATCACCGACGCCTTCCGCTTCGTCGTGGTGGGCGCCCCCAGCTACCTCGAGCGTCACGGCACGCCCAGGAAGCCCGAGGACCTCTTGCGGCACGAGTGCATCACCTTCCGCTCGCAGTCCACGGGGACGCTCTACGCCTGGGAGCTGGAACGGGGCCGCAGGACGTGGCGGGTACCGGTGCGCGGCGGCGTGGTCACCAACGACAGCCAGGTGATGGTGTCCCAGGCTGAATCAGGCGCCGGGCTCATGTACGCCTTCGAACCGGAGGTGCGTGAGCATCTGCGCACCGGGCGGCTGAAGGTGGTGCTCGAGGCTTACGCGCCTACCGTGCCCGGCTTCTTCCTCTACTTCCCCACCCGAGCCCAGCGCTCGGGACCGCTGCGGCTCTTCGTCGACGCGGCCAGGGAGCTGGCTGTGCGGAGAGTGAAGTGATCAGGTGGCCACGAGGCATGGCTCTCGATCAGCACGGAGACGCGGCGATCCGAGTACATGGGCCGTGGACCAGCACCCGGCCCGAGATCCGCGCCCGGGTCGTGAGCCCGAACGGGACCGAGCACTGGTTCGACCCGTCCCTGCTCACCGAGACGCCCGCCACCGAGCGCCGGCTGGAGCCCGTGCGGAGGGACGGGCGAACACCCGAGCCCCAGCCGGCGCAATGCCGGGCCACCGCTGGGGCCGTCCGAACTGCGCTGTCACACACCGAACCGTGACACCCAGCCGTCTTGCGCCTGAAACAGACCGGGCGTAACCGCCACGCCGGCACCGACTCACCAGGTCTTCTCGGTTCCGAGGGAGGTCCAAGCCCCATGACTCCAGTGAGCAGTGACGAGGCCGCCGTTCGTCCGTTCGAGGTTCCTGTTTTTCCGGAAGAGGAACTCGCCGAGCTGCGCAGGCGGATCAAGGCGACACGCTGGCCCGAACGGGAGACGGTCCCAGATCTCTCGCAAGGCGTGCAGCAGGCCACGATCCAGAAGCTCGCGCACTACTGGGCCACCGAGTACGACTGGCGCCGGTGCGAGGCCAAACTGAAAGCCCTTCCGCACTTCGTCACCGAGATCGATGGGCTCGACATTCATTTCATCCACGTTCGTTCGAAGCACGAGAATGCCTTGCCGCTCATCGTCACCCACGGCTGGCCAGGCTCGATCACCGAGCAGCTGAAGATCATCGATCCGCTGACCAATCCGACGGCGCATGGGGCAAGCGCCTCGGACGCCTTCGACCTGGTGGTTCCGTCGATGCCCGGCCACGGGTTCTCGGGCAAGCCGGGCAGCACTGGCTGGGAACCGGTGCGCATCGCACGTGCCTGGGCCGTGCTCATGAAGCGCCTGGGATACACGCAGTTCGTGGCGCAAGGGGGTGACTGGGGCGCGATCGTCACGGACATGCTGGGTGCCCAGGCCGCCCCGGAGCTGCTCGGCATTCACACCAACTTCCCCGGCGCGGTCCCGGCGGAGGTCTACAAGGCGGCGCTCTTCGGCGGCGAGCCCCCGCCAGCCGGACTCCCCGCGGATGAACGACACGCGTGGGAGCAGCTCAACGTGTTCGGCAAGCACCTGGGCTACGCGATCATGATGGGGACGCGTCCGCAGACGTTGACCGGACTCGCCGACTCACCGGTCGGCCTTGCGGCCTTCATGATCGACCACGACGATCGGAGCTACGAGCTCATCGCCCGCGTCTTCGACGGCCGGTCCGAGGGCCTGACCCGGGACGACGTCCTCGACAACATCACGCTCTACTGGCTGACCAACACCTCGATCTCCGCGGCTCGCCTCTACTGGGAGAACAAGCTCGCCTTCCTCGTTCCGAAGGGCGTCGCGATCCCGGTCGCGGTGAGCGCCTTCCCAGACGAGCTCTACCAGGCCCCGCGGAGCTGGGTCGAGCGGGCGTACCCCAAGCTCACGTACTACCGGAAGCGCGACAAGGGCGGACACTTCGCCGCCTGGGAGCAGCCCCAGGCCCTGTCGGAGGACATTCGCGAAGGCTTGAGGTCACTGCGAACCAGGGCGCGGTAGGGATCACTCGGTCCTGGGACGGGGAGCATCTGCCGGAGGCGCTCCAGCAGCTCCCTCCCGGACGCTACGTCCTGGTCGAGGTCGACGCCGCCCGTCGGCGCTGAGACCCGGTGTTCGGGGGGCGGCGCGAGTCCGCTGAAGGCCTACGGTCGATGACACACTCGAACGGGCGCAGCTTCTGGCGGCGTCACTCGAGGCCTCTCCAGTTTGCCGCCTGACCCAACCGGTGAGCCCCCATGCCCGCTTCGCTGCTCACAACGCGATCGAGGGGTTGTGGGCGTATTTCAAGCAGCCTCGAAACCCGCGGGACCAAATCCGTCGAATCAGTACCCGACGCACGAACCAAGGCAGAGTCGAAAAGTGGCTCTGCTCTTCGTCCGTCAGCCCGTGGAGGTAGGTCATCATCACCGTCGCGCCGCCGTGGCGCTGGCCATGCTTCGACGCTGCCTCAGAGACTGCCGCTGCCTGCTCTCCGGTCATCATCTTCTGAAGAACTGGCTCGCTGAGGGCAGCCTCTTCCGCGTCCAGGTGGGGAAGAAGGATGCTCCGCACGTCCACGGCGGCCTTCGCCAGGGTCTCCTGAGGTTTTCCGGCTCGAAAGGAAGCGCACCCCGCTTCAAGCTCCCGAAGACGAAGGAGCAGTTTCTCGTGGTCCGCTTTCCACTCTGCGACGTGCGCAACCTGATCAGGCATGGCCGCCCGCTCACCCGCTGCCGGAGCGCCGGAAAGATGACCTCTTCCTCACCGTCGTGATGGGTATGGAGAAATTTCGTGAAGCGCCCCGTGAATTCGGTGAAGTCCAAGCGGTCGCTTTCCGGAATGGGCTGTGCCGACACCCGGATGATTGTTTCCAGGCACCGTCGGAGGGCTCGATGCACCAGCGCAAGACCGTGGAGCAGCGTCGCATGCTGCGAATCTGAGGAAGCCATTGGGGCAAGCTATTCGATGTGAGTGCGGCTATCGAGAACTCACCGGTGAGGCCCCGGCCCGCTGGCCTGGGCCCGCCAGCGCTCGACGTCCACGCCCTTCACGAGCAACCACACGGTGAGCACGAGCTCGCCGATGATCCCCGGAATGAAATTGAAGGGCTTCAGATGGCCCGCGAGCGCCGGCGACAGGAACGTCAGCCACCCGAGCCCACCAAACATCATCAGCAGACCCAGGAAACCGGGCAGGAACGTTGAGCGGAGGATGAGGACCCCTATCAGCAGGCAATACGCTCCGAAGAACGCCAGCGGACTGATGCCGGCCGGCGCGCCTGGCGGGGATCTCCTCACCATCGGGAGCACCGAGCTGCTCCACGCACTCATGGCTCACGACCTTGTCGACGAGTTCCGGTTGATGATTGATCCGGTCCTCCTGCGTGTCGTACGTCCGGCGGCCGAGCAAGAACCCCCCCGCCTGGGTCACGTTCTCGACCACCCACCTCATCGAAGCTGCATCGAAGTAGCGCGCGTGCCACCCGCCGTGCCTGAAGCCGCCGGATGGATCCTCGTCCCGGTAGACCGGCGCCTGCACGACACCATCGAGGCTCGTCCACTCGCAGGCGATGACTTTGCGCATCGGGTCTCCTTCGTTTGAGGTCGCGCTCGGGCACTCAGGGATGCAGCTCCGTGCCGGGCCGCGCGATCAAAGCGCCCAGCTTCTCGAGAACCAGCTCCCAGCCCAGCTGCACCTTGTCGGCGACATCCGGCATCGCCCGGGCAAGCTCATCGAGCCGCTCGTGGACGAGCGTGAGCAGCGTGGACCCTCGATCGACCTCGCGGAGCGTGATGGTCAATCGGGAATCGAAGACCGGACCTTCGGCTCTCCGGGGACCCACGAAGCCCCACCGAAAGACGATGCGCTCGTCGGGGACCAGCTCGAGGATCTCGCATTCGAAACCGCCGGCGCTCGCGCCCGAGGCCGTCTGCCAGACGCTGTAGCGACCGCCCACGCGTTCGTCGATGTCGACGCGCTCCACCCCCAGACTTCCCGGTGCCATCCACTGCCGAACCAGGTCGGGTTCGAGCCATGCGCGGTACACCGCGTGAGCTGGAGCGGGGATGGTGCGCTGCAAGCGAACGGCGGGGAACCTGGTCTTCTGGGTCATGGGCTCTACCTCTTCTTCTTCTTCGGGCCGGGATGGAGAAGGGTCTCGAGGGCGTCCAGGCGCTCGCCCCAGAAGCGCTCGTAGAACCGCAGCCAGCCCGCGGCTGATGCGAGCGGGGCAGCCTCCAGCCGGCAAACGTGACGGCGACCTTCGACGGTGCGGTGTATCAGCCCCGCCCCTTCCAGGACCTTCACGTGCTTGGACGCTGCCGCGAGCGACATCGCCAGCGGCTCGGCGAGTTCGCCCACCGTGAGCTCGCCGGACGCGAGCCGGCCGAGCATGTCCCGTCGCGCATCGTGCGCGAGCGCGTGAAACACGGTGCCAATACCGGACGAACCGTCAACCATAGGGTTGAATGTAGACCCGGTCAGGGCAATCGTCAACCTTCTGGTTGAGCGTTTGGCAGGGCGGCAGGCAGGACGCAGAGTCCCAGCATGGCCAAGCCCAAGACGAAGCCGGCCCTCCTCGCAGGCGGCAACCCTCAGATTCCGAAGGCCGACGGCGACGCCCCCGTGCAGGCGTACATCGCGGCCATGCCGGGCTGGAAACGCGACCTCGGGCGCCGCCTCGACGCGCTCGTCGTGCGCACCGTGCCCAACGTGCGCAAGGCCGTGAAGTGGAACTCGCCCTTCTATGGCGTCGAGGGCTAGGGCTGGTTCCTGTCGTTCCACGTCTTCACCCACTACGTGAAGGTGACCTTCTTCCGCGGCACCGCGCTGCGCCCTGCCCCTCCCGGCGAGTCCAAGCAGAAGGACACGCGCTACTTCGATATCCGCGCGGACGACCCGCTCGACGAGGAGCTCGTGGCGAGCTGGATCAGGCAGGCATCGGAGCTGCCCGGCTGGGTCCCGTAGCACCGGCAGGGTGGCGAGCCGCTGAGTCCATCGCTGGCGACCTGGAAGTCCGGAGCCGGGGACGGGGCACGCGGTGGCCCACCCTGGTGGGTGCTGGTACGAGACTCGCACTGCGCTCCGGAATGCTTCATCTCTTCCATCTCGGTCCGCTGAGGCTCCTCGGGCGCGCTTCGTATGTTCTCGCCGGTGTCGACGAGCAGGGTGGCTTCTCCGAGCCGCTGATCGCACAGGACCTCCGGGCGGCGGTCGCCGACCTGACCAAGGGACTCGGGCCGGACAATCTTCGGTGCGAACCTGGGCTCGCGGACGTTGCCGCGGAGGGAATCGAGATCGCTCCCCTTCCGCCCGAGGCCCTCGTTCCACGCGCGGTCTACGCCTGGGCCTTCGTCAGCGCACCCGAGGCTGTGCATGGCCCGGGCATCATCGCCGCCTTCCTGCAAGCGTGCGCTCGCTTCTGGGAGGCAGGGCCATGGGGTCACTTCACGTCCCGGGACGCCTTCCAGGTGGAGCTGCGGGAGGGCCATCGCGAGCGGGTCAGGGAGGCGGCGGTCCTCGGATCCGACGAGGAGCAGTGCGGGCTCGAGCTCTACGACCGTCCCGGTTCCGTGGCCCGTCTCGCCGCTGCTCTGGGCGGGGGACGGATCTCGGCGGCGCGAAAGATCGACTCGACCTGTGTCACCTTCGAGCTGGAGCCAACCTGGGCAGTGGAGGCGGTGCAGGCTGCCTACGGGCTTCCCGGCTTTCCGAACGCCGTGAGGTTGCGCCGAGGCCGACCGCGAGCGCCAGAGCGGCTGGAACTCCTTCAGCTTGCCGCGGCACTGGAAGCCGTCGCCACGCTGGGCGGCGAGGAGCACCCGCCGGACATGGACGCGAACGTCGCGATCCGCGCCGGCGGCTACGACATGGTCGCTGTCTCGAGGGCGCCGGACTCGATGGCTGGGGGCATCGGGTCCTCGAGCCCAACCGGGCAAGCCGCCGCTTGAGGCAACCGCCCTTGAGCTGTCCGTCCGCTTGCCGCGTCCGAGAGGGGTGGTTATACTTTGGGTATGAAGACGGCGATCTCCCTCCCTGACGAGATCTTCGAGGAAGCGGAGCGGCTCGCCCGTCGGCTCAAGAAGTCCCGGAGCGAGCTCTATCGCGAGGCCCTGGCGGAGTACGTGGCGCGCCACGATTCCGAAGCAATCACCGAGGCGATGAATCGGATCGCCGACCAGATCGAGACCGCGCCGGAGCCACCGCTGGCCGAGGCCAGCCGGCGGATCCTCGAACGCACGGAATGGTGACGTCCCAGGGCGACGTCTGCTGGGCAGATCTCCCGGGTCCCGTGGGCTCGGGACCAGGTTTTCGCCGTCCAGTCCTGGTCGTGCAAGGGGATGCGCTGAATCGGAGCCGGCTCGCGACGGTTGTCTGCGTGCCGCTGACGAGCAATCTCCGGTGGCGAGATGCTCCAGGCAACGTCTTCCTTCCGTCGAGACGCACCGGACTGCCAAAGGACTCGGTCGCCAACGTTTCCCAGATCGTCACGATCGATCGTTCGCTTCTCACCGAGCGGGTCGGTCGGGTCTCGGCCAAGCAGCTGGAGCTGGTGCTGGCGGGGATCGATATCGTGCTTGGTCGGTGAGCGGCCCGCGCGCCTCGGACCAGCGTCTGGGTTGTCAATCCGGGCGGCATTCGGCTACGCGACGCCATCGCCTGATTGCTGCGTGGAGGCGCCATGGCATCAACCGAATCGGAAACGCGGACCTTTCTCGCCAGCTTCACCGGTCGGGCGATGAAGCCGGGTCACCCCGACTACGATCGCTCGCGCGCAGTCTGGAACGGCGTGTTCGATCGCAAGCCGGCAGTCATCGCAGCCTGCACCACGGCCTCGGAGGTCGCCGACGCCATCGCCTTCGGCCGTCGCAGCGGCCTCGAGATCGCCGTCCGCGGCGGTGGGCACAATTACGCCGGGCACGCCGTTTGCGACGGCGGTCTCATGATTCACCTCGGCGGCATGAATGGCGTCGAGGTCGACTCCGACCGGCGGCGCGCCGTGTGCGGCGGCGGCGCGACCTGGGCCGACGTCGACGCGGCGACGCAGCAGCACGGGCTGGCGACGCCCGGTGGCTTCATCAGCCACACCGGCATCGCAGGGCTCACCCTGGGGGGTGGCGTCGGCTGGCTCACCAAGCTGGCCGGGCTCTCGTGCGACAACCTCATCTCTGCCGAGGTGGTCACCGCCGACTCACGGATCGTCCGCGCGTCCAGGGAGGAGAACCCCGATCTCTTCTGGGCGCTGCGAGGCGGAGGCGGGAACTACGGCGTCGTCACCTCCTTCGAATTCGCCCTTCACCCGGTGGGTCCGCTGGTGAACCTGGGCCTCTTCTTCTTCGGCCTCGATCGTGGCACCGACGCCCTGCGCTTCGCGCGCGACTACGTCGACAGGCTGCCGCCGTACGCGAGCTCCTTTCTCGGAGTGGCCCTGAGCGCGCCGCCCGCGCCGTTCGTCCCACCCGAGCACCAGGGTCGGACCGGGCACGCGCTCGTGGTGGCGAGCTTCCGGTCTCCCGAGGAGCATGCGCGGGTCGTTGCGCCGATCCGGGAGGCGGTGCCGCCGCTGTTCGAGCTGGTGACGCCGATCCCGTTCGTCGCCCTGCAGCAGATGTTCAACGACAGCGCCACCTGGGGGACGCTCGCCTATGAGAAGGCGCTCTACCTCGACGAGCTCTCCGACGGCGTCATCGAGGTCATCGGCGAGCACGCACCAAAGAAGGTCTCGCCGCTGTCGTTTTGCCCGACGTTCTCGCTCGACGGCGCCTACTTGAACGTTTCCGACGGCGATTCCGCCTTTGGCGGCACCAGGGTCAAAAGCTTCGTGTTCAACATCGGGGCCCACGCGCCTACCCCCGAGCTCTACCAGGCCGACCGTGAGTGGGTGCGGACCTTCTGGAGCGCCATGCGACCCCACGCACGGGGCTCGGGATGCTACGTGAACTTCTTGGTCGACAGCGACGAGGACCGGGTGAAGGCAGCGTACGGCGCGGAGAAGTACGCGCGGCTGGCGCGCATCAAGGCGACGTGGGACCCGGAGAACACCTTCCACCGGAACGTGAACATCCAGCCGGCGTAGCGGAGTGGCAAACTCGGGCGATCGGCGATGCTCCGCTGATCAAGCACCTCGATCGTGCGTGAGTGCAGGCCGCGTGCGCGCGAGCCGCCGAGGTCCTGGCGTTCGCGCCGCTCGACGATGACGACGTCTACCCGCGCCAACGCCAGCTCGCCCGCCAGCATCAGCCCCGTCGGACCTCCTCCAGCGATCACCACCGCGTGCTCTGTCATGGCCGATGACTGTGCGGCGTGACCTGGGGTTTCCTGCAAGACCCCGTGTCTGGCATACGTTGGAAGTGGAGAGGGACGGCCTTACCGACGGCTCGCCGCTGACGAAAGGACCTTCATGCGGGCCCGAGCCTCGAGGCATGGGGCACTGCCGGGCTTGAACGCGCGGCACAGCACGGGTCGATCTTCGTAAACGGCACAGAGGAATCGGTTCGGTACGTCGGTGCGCAACGCGATGCAGTGACCGTGGGTCATCTTCATGAAGCGCTTCGGCTCGGACTCTCGGCCGACGCTCGCCGGGATCTCACCGACCGCCGGGGCCACCAGCTCGGCAGTTCGTGCCGCGCCCAGCCTCGCGGCGTCATCGGCGAAGACCTGCACGTACTCGCGCTTTCCATAGCAGCAGGCACCACAGGTCGTGCAGTCGTACTTTTCGTCCAAGGCCGAGTACTAATCCTCATGAGGCGCGCGATCTCGCCGAAGCGCTCGAGCGGCGAGAATAGAGCACGTTCGCTCCGCGCGATCGCCGAGCCATTGCTCCCTCGGGTTCGAATGTCCGTCAGCGTGCGCCGTACTCATCGTGCCGCCGCCACCAGACGCCCTGCTCGTTCCGCCCCCTCGGCGCGCGGTCGAGCCACTGGTACATGCCCCAGAGACCGTCGAGTCCGCGCGCGTACGCGGAGTAGGTGTGGTGGACGACGCCGTTCTCGAGCACGAACGCGCTCACGCCCGGCCTCTCGCGCGTGTATGTGGCCGCGTCGGTTCCGGTCGTCGCCGCCAGCTCGGCGACAGGCCCCTTGCTGTCGACGGGCTGCCATGCGCTCTCCCGCCGGTAGTTGTATTCGGCTCCACCCTCGCGCTGTTGCTGCTCGGTGACCCGGACGTTGAAGTCGTCGTTGAAGTCACCGCCGAACGAGGACGCCCAGGGGAAGGTCCACCCCAGCCGCCGCTTGTACGCCTGCAGCTTCGCCAGCGGCGCCCGCGACACTGCCGTCAGCATGACGTCGTGGTTGGCCAGGTGGACGGAAATGCCGTTGAACCCATCGGCGATCGCCGAGCACGACGGACACCCGCCCGTGTACTCGGGCCCGAACATGAAATGGTAGACGAGGAGCTGCGAGCGTCCCTGGAAGAGATCCTTCAGCGAGGCGCTCCCCTCCTCCGTCTCGAATCGGTACTCCTTGGTGACCCGGACCCACGGCAGCCCCTGCCGTCGCTGCGCCAGCTCGTCACTGCGCCGCGTGAGCTCCTTCTCCGCCTGGAGCAGCTCGAGCCGTGCTGCAAGCCACTCTTCCCGTGTCCCGGTCCTGTGCTTCGTCATGGGCTCTGTCTCCTCGCTCTCGTGAGATACCTACCCACGGGCAGCGAGGGATGGGAGTGACAAGTGTGACGGGATTCCGCCGGACACCGCAGCACTTCGCTCGCGCGCCGCGAAGCGCGGGTGGAGCTACCCCTGGGCCTGGCTCACGCAGGGGTGCCAGATAAAGACCTGCTCCACCGTGGCGAAGAACACCGAGCGCCGCTCGAGCAACAGAGGAGGCGCCCGGTTCCGTCTGCAGAGCGAGAGCCGGTCCTCGCCCACGCCCATCTCGCAGTCCGGCCAGGCGCAGGGGAGCATCCGCTCCGGCGCCCCGGGGTGATGCTGGCGGACATGCAGGCACGCTCGCGAGCTGCCCCCGATCTCGATGGACAGCGTGTTCAGCGACACGACGCCCTGCGCTGTCTCTCGGGAGGAACCAGCGACCAGAGCCACCGACCGTGATGGCCGAGCCGCTCCTGGCCGAAGGCGACCTTTCCCGAGGAGACGAGCTCCTCGAGCAGCGGCCGGAGCTGCGTCATGGAGAGCCCGGTGGTGTGGACGAGCTGGATCGCGGTCTTCCCGCCGTCGCTCATCTCGTGCAGCACCCGGTGCACCCGCCGCTCCTGGGCCTCCCGCTCGGACCGCTCCTCCATCTGTCGCAGGCGCGCCGGGCCGACGCACTCCAGGCACTCGTGCGTCTCCACCAGACGGTCCGCGCAGCGGTGACGCCGGCAGATCCTCCCGTGGTAGATCAGCGGAGCGGTCGTTTGCATCAGCATGGCCAGCGTTCAGGCGGCGCCAAGGTGTGCGCGGCCGACTACAACCTGACAGGTCCCGCCCTTCCACACAAGCTACTGCCAGCGGCTGGCCGCGGCAGGACGACGCTGCGCCCTGTTCCGCGACGATCCTCCCGAGAAGACCGCGCCGCGCCCGTGGCCGTGGGTCCGCGCATGACGCCCTGGCTGCTCGCCCGGAGGACGCGACGACACGCCATGACCCGACTGCCGGGGACCAGGATCCCGCTGGCGCGCGACGCTCACCTCGACGCTGGCCTGGAACGCCGCGTCGCCTCGTGGGACCTGTCCCTCGGGCACGCGGGCGCGGGTGAACCGTTCGATCGCCTGCAGCAGCGGCGCATCCTCGGGTGCGATGAAGCTCGACGCCCTTCCGCTCGCCGCCGCGCGCGCGGTCCGGCCGATGCGGTGGACGTAATCCTCCGGAACGTGCGGCAGGTCGTAGTTCACGACGTGCCCGATGTCGGCCACGTCGATGCCGCGCGCCGCGATGTCGGTCGCCACCAGCACGCGCACCTGCCCGCGGCGAAAGCTCTCCAGCGCCCGCTGCCGCTGGGCCTGCGAGCGGTCCGAGTGCAGCCGGTCCACGCCGTGCCCCGTCCGCTCGAGCGCCCGGGCCACCTTGTCCGCCCGGCGACGGGTCCGGACGAAGACCAGCGTGCTGTCCTCGGAGCTGCGGAGGAGCGACTCGAGCAGCGCGCTCTTCTCGGTCTGCCCCACCCGATACGCGAGCTGCGTCGCCCGCGAAGCAGTGGTGCCGGATCGGGCCACCTCCACTCGCACCGGCGACCGGAGGTGCTTTCGCGCGAACTCGGCGACCTCGCCCGCCATCGTGGCGGAGAAGAGCAGGGACTGGCGCTTCGCCGGAAGGCGCGCCATCACCCGCCGGAGCTGGGGAGCGAACCCCATGTCCAGCATCCGGTCCGCCTCGTCGAGGACCAGCATCTCGATGTCGTCGAGCCGCGCGGTTCCCGAGTCGAGGTGATCGACCAGACGTCCTGGCGTTGCGATGAGGATCGCCCGGCGTTCACGCAGGGCCTTGCGCTGACCTTCCTGCGCCACACCGCCGATCACCACCGCGGCGCGCAT
The DNA here is from genome assembly GCA_003818285.1 of Myxococcaceae bacterium. Taxonomy (GTDB): domain Bacteria; phylum Myxococcota; class Myxococcia; order Myxococcales; family Myxococcaceae; genus RPRB01. The sequence goes on along the minus strand of RPRB01000020.1, from coordinate 31,274 downwards.
CCGGGCCTCGCGGCCGAGCAGGTCGACCGCCTGGGCAATCTGCACTGCGAGCTCGCGCGTGGGCGCGAGCACCAGCGCCCGGGTGCCGGTCTTTCCGGCCAGCCGCTCGAGCACCGGGAGGAGGTACGCCGCGGTCTTTCCGGTCCCGGTGGCGGCGCACCCGATGACGTCGGACCCGGCCAGCGCCGGCGGGATGGCCCGGCTCTGGATGGGCGTGGGAGAGGAAAACCCGGCCGCGCTCACCGCGCGGAGCGCGGCGGCGGACAGACCGAGAGCATGGAAATCGGAGGCAGAGACTGGCTCTGTGGACACGTCTGAGAACTACCTTCTGTCGAGCAGGGGGACCGGCTGGACGAGAACACACGCACCAGCGCGGCGCGGGAGGTCGCAAGGAAGCCCTCGCGATGAATCACGTCTAGCAGGCAGGCGGCCCAAAAGCGAATCTTCCGCGATTCTCGGGGTCCCCGGGTTGCTGCTGCTCGGCCACCCTGATACGTCAGGGACGCGCCGCCGTCACGCGCCTGCACCTGAAGCCTCGAGGACGCTTCGGACCCGCAGGACGGTCTGGCCCCATCCGTCCGCTCCGAGGTTTCCATGGCCCGCATCACCGTCGAGGACTGTGTCGAGTTCGTCGACAACCGCTTCGCCCTCTGCATCCTTGCCACGCGCCGCGCCCGGCAGCTCGCCTCCGGGGCCACCCCCCTCGTCCAGACCCAGCGCAACAAGTCGGCGGTGGTCGCGCTCCGCGAGGTGGCGACCGGGAAGGTCCGCTTCGAAGGAGATGTCCGGGCAGCGCTCTCCAAGCCGCCTCCAACCAGGGGAGTGCTCGAGGCCGCGGTCAGTGCGACCGAGGTCGACCGGGCCAAGGGACCGGACCCGTTCCACCGCTGGGAGCGCAAGGACACGCCGCGCGGCGTTTGAAAACCTAGGGCGAGGGCTCGCGGACCACCGTCGCCGCGTCCACCTCCTCGACCGAGCTCAGCCGGTAGACTTCCCTGAAGCCCTCCTTCTGGAGGTCCTTCATCCCCCGCAGGAACTGCTGGCGCTGCGTGCTCGCGAGATAGGGGTTCCAGTCCCGGTCGGTCCGCGATCGGTTTCGCTCGTTGCAGACCTGCTCAGGGAGGTCGAAGACAATGGCGATGGGAAGGCGATCGAATTCGCGTGCCACCGCCACCGCCTTCTTCCGCGACTCGGGCTGCACGTTGGTCGCGTCGAGCACCGTGAGCAGGCCTCGGGCGAGCCGCTTCCGCGCCACGTAGTACAGCGCGTCGAACGCGTCCTCGGTCACCGTCTGCTCGTTCTCGTCGTCCGAGACCAACCCGCGGTACACGTCCGAGCTGAGGATCTCGGTCGGCTTGAAACGCCGGCGCGCGAAGGTGGACTTCCCGCACCCGGACGGGCCGATCAGGACCACGAACGACAGCTCGGGGATGGAGATCCGAGGGGACACGTGGGTGGCTCAGCGAGCCGACAGCGCGGCTCGGTAGGCCTCCAGTCGTTGGGCCAGCTCCAGCGGCCGGCTGAGGGCCGGCGTGTGGCCACTGTCGATCTCATCGGGCGTGATGCCGAGGCGGTCGCGTACCACGTCGCGGAGCCACGCCGGCGGGAACAGCCGATCGTTGCGACAAAGCAGGAATCGCGTCGGCACCTTGGGCCATGCGGCAAGCGGCCAGGGCTGCTTGCCCGGCGTTTCCGACTGGCGCCGGCCCCGCACCATCGCCTCCCGCGCCAGGGCCGGCGGAACGTCGTGATAAAAGGTTTCGATCTCGCTGCGATCCCTCTGCTGCTCGGGCCTGTACCCGGTATTCGTGAGCATCTCCTGCGCTGATTCGCCCGGCGATGGGACCATGCCTGCGATGAGAACCACGAGGCGCGCCGCGACCCGGTCACACACGATCGGTGCGACGTAACCGCCGAACGACTGGGCCACGACCAGCGGATTCCGGCGGTCGCCGATGGCAGTGACGACCACCTGCGCATATTCCAGCAGGCCGGCGGAATCGTCCTCGACCGGGAGATCCATCGAGATCGCTTCGTGCCCGCGCTTGCGGAGCTCCGCCTCGACCAGGTGCCAGTACCAGCCGACGTCGCCGGCACCGTGAATGAAGGCGTAGGTGGCCATTGTCGAGGCTTACTTGACGCCCTTCGCTGGATCCCAGGCTCCCTGCATCTTGCGCAGAACGATGATCTGCCCCGTGTGGTAGGCGTTGTGGGTCGCGATCCTGCCGAGCGTCGGGGCCCAGGATTGGAGCGTCTTGTCGTCCGCGCCAGCGACCAGCTTCTCCAGCTCGCTCAGGACTCGATCGAGCTTCTCCCGGACCTCATCCCACCGCGCCTGGTCGAACGCATTGAACGTCTCGTCGTTGTTGCCGTCGAACTTCGCAGGAGCCACCCGCTTGAACTTGGCCAGGTACTGCGAGTTCCAGAACAGCAAGTGGTTCGCGAGCTGCCCGATGGAATGGTCTCCCCCCTGCGGCTTCCAGCTCGCCTGGGCCGCAGTGACTCCGTCGAGCGCCGGTTTCACCGGAACGAACCAGTCCTGCTGGTCGTGCGTGATGCGGAGCTGTTCGAGCAGACTGCTCTTCAGGGTGACGGGCTTCGCGGCCGCCTCGGCCGCAAGAGCCGGCTGCGAAAGAAACAGCAGGACAGCGAGCGCTCTCATCGACATCCCTCCGTGACCCTCGTCCGAGGAGGGTCGGCCGCCGGAGAATAGGCCCGCGTTGGCCAGGGCACGAGCCGGCACCGGGGCCCGGAGTCGTTCGGGAGGTCGGGCCCTCGGCGAGCCCACAGCAACATGGCTCCGTTCGCGAAGCGGGTCACGCAGGACACGGCACCGTAACTCCGACCCGTCCCGTGTGTGAGACCCGCTCGGAGGATCCGAGGGAGACGACCTCACCCTTCGTCGGCATGAAGGCTGCTCCGACATCCCCCGTGCCCTGGAGGACCCTCACCGCCGTTTCCACGGTCGCCTTCGCGCTCGCCTGTGGACCCCGGAGCGAGAGCAACGGCATTGCGCCGCCGCGGGAGATTGCCGACTGGTGCAGCTTCCAGGGAATCCGGCTGGGCGCGGAGCCGGGTGTGGTCGCCGGGGGGACGAGCTGCGACCGGCTGGCGAGCATCCTCACCGAGTACCTCCGGGCCTACGAGTCGCGCTGGGAGGACGTCGCCGCGCTTCGGGACTGGACCGTGCGCGTCGTGGCCGACCGTCCCACCGAGGGAGCCCGGCCGGGCAGCTTCTTCGCCGGCGAGACCTTCTGGGACAGCCGGGTCATCGACCTGTACCAGGGCTCGCTGAGCGTCCTGCCGCATGAGGTCCACCACGTCGCGCTCGGACCCCGTTCCGCCGACCACCAGGGCTGGTGCCCCTTCGGGGACTGGGAGGCGCGCGAGGGCATCCTCGAGGAACACGCCTATCTCGGCTGCCCCGCGGGAAGGAACTGAGCGACACCGAATCCGGGAGGGCGACTACCTCGCTCTTTGGAAGCCGGCGGCGCTATGGAGAGCCGCATGCCGACTCCCCAGGCTCCCATCCCGTCCGACTTCAACGCCTCCTCCACTGCTGGCGAGGTCATCCGCGGCCACGACCTGCGCGGGAGAACGGCCATCGTCACCGGGGGCTCCGCCGGGATCGGCCTGGAGACCACCCGCGCCCTCTCCTCGGCGGGAGCCCAGGTCATCGTTCCCGCCCGCGATGTCGAGAAGGCACGAGCCGCCGTGGGGACGCTCGCGACCATCGAGCCGGTGGAGCTCACCGAGCCCACCTCGGTGGCCGCGTTCGGGGAACGCTTCCTGAAGCGCGGCGAGCCGCTCGACCTCCTCATCAACAACGCCGGCATCATGGCGCCTCCGCTGACCCGCGTCGCACGCAACATCGAGTCGCAGTTCGCGACGAACCACGTCGGCCATTTCGAGCTGACGGTGAGGCTCTGGCCCGCCCTCCGAAAGGCGCAGGCACCCCGGATCATCTCGCTGTCCTCGGTTGGGCACCGTCGTGCGCCGATGGACTTCGACGACTGGAACTTCGAGCGGAAGCCGTACGACCGCTGGATCGGCTACGGTCAGTCGAAGTCGGCGAACGCGCTGTTCGCGATCGCGGCCAACGCCCGCGGCGTGAAGGCCTTTTCGGTGCATCCCGGCGGCATCCTCACCGGGCTGGCGAAGTTCATGACTCCGGAGGAGATTGAATTCTTCTCAGCGCGGGCCCGGAGCATGATGAAGACGGTCGAGCAAGGCGCCGCAACAACGGTCTGGGCTGCCGTCAGCGGGCAGCTCGACGGACTCGGCGGCGTCTACTGCGAGAACTGCAACATCGCCGAGCCCGTGCCCGCGGACTCGGAGGAGACGCACGGCGTGAGGCCGTGGGCGATGGACCCGGCGCTGGCGGAGCGTCTGTGGGCGCTCAGCGAGAAGATCACCGGCCTCGGTATCGGCTGAGGTCGTTCGGCAGGGCGGAAGCCAGCCAGGCGCCGAGGCTTGTCACAGTCCCCGGGTCACCTCGCGCAGGGCAAGGCCGTCACGAATCTGACGCCTTGACGGGGAACGTTCACGCCCGGCGGGAACCGAGCGTGAACGGACCTTCAAACGATCACCGCACGTCGAAGCGATCCAGGTTCATCACCTTGTCCCAGGCCGCCACGAAGTCGTGGACGAACTTCTCCTGGGCATCCGCGCTCCCGTACACCTCCGACAGCGCCCGGAGCACGGAGTGCGAACCGAAGACGAGATCGGCCCGGGTGCCGGTCCACTTCACGTCACCCGTCTTGCGATCGCGGCCCTCGAACACGTCCTTCGCATCCGACGTCGGCTTCCACTCCGTGTCCATGTCGAGCAGGTTCACGAAGAAGTCGTTGGTCAGCGCGTCCTTCTTCTTGGTGAAGACGCCATGCTTCGACGGGCGGGCGTTGGTGTTCAGCACCCGCATTCCGCCCACGAGCGCCGTCATCTCCGGCGCGGTGAGCGTCAGCAGCTGCGCCCTGTCGATCAGGAGCTCCTCGGTCGACACCGGCGCCTTTGCCTTCTGGTAGTTGCGGAAGCCGTCCGCGAACGGCTCGAGCACCGAGAAGGCCTCGACGTCCGTCTGCTCCTGCGACGCGTCCGTGCGCCCCGGCGTGAAGGGCACCGTCACCTTGACTCCAGCGTTCTTCGCCGCCTGCTCGACGGCCGCGCAGCCGCCCAGCACGATCAGGTCGGCCAGCGAGACCTTCTTGCCGCCCTTCGCCGAGCCGTTGAACTCCTTCTGGATGCCCTCGTAGGTCTTCAGGACCTTCGCCAGCTCCTTGGGATGGTTGATCTCCCAGTCCTTCTGGGGAGCCAGACGGATGCGGGCACCGTTCGCGCCGCCACGCTTGTCGGAGCCACGGAAGGTGGCCGCCGACGCCCAGGCGGTGGACACCAGCTGCGAGATGGACAGGCCCTTGCCGAGGATCTCCTTCTTGAGCGCGGTGATGTCCTTGTCATCGATCAGCTTGTGGTCGAGGGCGGGAACCGGGTCCTGCCAGATGAGCTCCTCCTTCGGAACCTCCGGGCCGAGGTAGCGCACCCGCGGGCCCATGTCGCGGTGGGTGAGCTTGAACCACGCACGGGCGAACGCGTCGGCGAACTGATCCGGATGCTCCATGAAGCGCCGCGAGATCTTCTCGTAGACCGGGTCGAACCGGAGGGAGAGATCGGTGGTCAACATGTTCGGAGCGATCTTCTTCGACTTGTCGTGGGCATCCGGAACCGTGCCGGCGCCCGCGCCACCCTTCGGCTTCCACTGGTGTGCACCGGCCGGGCTCTTGGTCAGCTCCCACTCGTAGCCGAACAGGTGCTTGAAGAAGTCGGAGCCCCACTTCGTCGGCGTGGTGGTCCAGGTGAGCTCGAGGCCGCTGGTGATCGCGTCACCGGCATAGCCGGTGCGGAATCGGTTCCTCCAGCCGATGCCCTGGTCCTCGATGTCACCACCCTCCGGATCGACCCCCACGTTCTCCTTGGGGCCTGCGCCGTGGGTCTTGCCGAAGGTGTGGCCGCCGGCGATCAGCGCCACCGTCTCCTCGTCGTTCATCGCCATGCGGCGGAAGGTCTCGCGGATGTCGACGGCCGCCTTGACCGGATCCGGATTGCCGTTCGGACCTTCCGGATTGACGTAGATCAGACCCATCTGCACGGCACCGAAGGGGCCCGCGAGGTCCCGCACTCCCGAGTACCTCTTGTCCCCCAGCCATTCCGTCTCGGCGCCCCAGTTGACGTCGAGGTCCGGCTCCCAGACGTCCTCGCGGCCGCCACCGAAGCCGAAGGTCTTGAAGCCCATCGTCTCCAGGGCCACGTTTCCGGCGAGGATCATCAGATCCGCCCAGGAGAGCTTGCGGCCATACTTCTGCTTCACCGGCCAGAGCAGACGACGCGCCTTGTCCAGGTTCCCGTTGTCCGGCCAGCTGTTGAGCGGCGCGAAGCGCTGCTGGCCCCTGCCGCCACCACCACGGCCGTCGCCGATCCGGTACGTGCCCGCGGCGTGCCAGGCCATGCGAATCATCAACGGCCCGTAGTGACCGAAGTCCGCCGGCCACCAGGGCTTCGAGTCGGTCATCACTGCCGCGACGTCCTTCTTCAGAGCCTTGTAGTCGATGCTCTTGAACTCCTTCGCGTAGTTGAAGTCCTTCCCCATCGGGTTGGACCTGTTGCCATGCTGGTTCAGGAGATCGACGTGCAGCGCGTTCGGCCACCAGTCCTTGTTCGATCTCCCAGCGCCAGCGATGTGGTCAATGGGGCACTTCGCTTCAGTCGTCATCACGTTCCTCCTTGGGGCTGGGCCGAGACCCACGGGCCCTTCGCCGCACAATCAGAGAGCTTGGGGGGCCGGACATTACTCCTCCGCGCGGAGAGATCGAGGGCCCCCGGATCGCAGGACCGGGCACATCAGCCCAGTTGATACTTGCGCTTCGCCGCTTCGCGAGTTCGGTGATCAGCCGCGACCCACCGGTGCTTTCCCCGACCCGCCGGTGCCTCCCCCGATCTGTCGGTGTGAGCCAGGCCGCACGCCGTCCGAGCAACTCCGACGCACGGCGCCACGGGCCTGACTGGCCGGCCGCCCCACCGCACGAGCCCGCCCACTCTCCAGGTCCGGGAGACGGGTCGAGCTCAGTGGCCGGGAGACGCCCCTTTCGTTGGCGACTTCGCCGTACCGTCGAGGCCGAAGAAGGTCCAGAGGATCTTCACCGGCACGGTCCCGTGGCCGATGAGCTCCTGGTTGAACGCCCGCTGGTCGAACTTTCCGCGCGCCTTCACGTCGCGCTCGAGCGCATCGACCTCGCTGAAGCCCAGGAAGTACTGGCACAGCTGGGTGGAGTCGAGCTTTGCCCGGAGCAGCTTCCGCTCCGCCAGCGCCTTCTCCTGGAAGCCCTCCTCCTCCATGAAGCGCAGCGCCTCCTCGTCGGTCATCTCCCCGCGCTGGAGCTTGATGTCGAGGATGGCGTTCGTGGCGACGATCATCCCGTTCCTCGCCTCGTTCAATGCGTACCGGGCGTTCTCCTTTCCCCCGAGCCCCTCCCGGATCAACAGCCGCGTCCCGTAGACCGCCCACCCCTCGGCGAACGCCCCGCTCCAGAGCGTGCTCCGGAGCGGGTTCGGACGCTGGCGCGCATACCAGGCTTGCGTGTGGTGCCCCGGGTACGCCTCGTGAGCCGAGGTCAGGGTGATGCCGTACCAGTTGTTCGCCCGCAGGTAGCTCTCCACCTTCTCGGGCGGCCAGCTGGGATCGACCGGGTCCACGTAGAAGGTGCCGTGCCACTTGGCGGACGTGTCCAGCATGCCGGGCGCGAGGTACTCGGCACCGACCGCGCCGCGCTTGTACTCGGGCTCGGGCAAGACTCGAAGGGTGTCGGCCGGAGGCAACTTCAACAGCTTCTTCTGCGTGATGAACGTCCGCAGACTCGCGAGCTTCTCCGCGTGCGCCTGGACGAACCGGTCCGCCGGCGGGTGATTCTTGCTGAGCTCATCGATCACGCGCCGGATGACCTGCGCCTGGACCGCTCCGGCCGCGTTCTCCGCGGGCGCCGGCTCGTTCGGCCAGAGCTCCAGGAAGAGGCCCCGGGCGCTGGCGTAGAGGCTCCGCCGCTCGGCCTCGAAGGCCTCCTCGGCCGCTTTCAGCAGCTGCGCCGGCGTCATGTCCGTCTGCAGGCCCAGCGGGAACTTCCGGTCGTAGAGCTCCTTGCCGAGCCGCCAGTCACGGGTGGCCTTCGCCGCGGGGAAGGAGGAGAGGAACTGCTGGTAGGACTCGAGCGCCGCGACCGCGGCGACGCGTGCCTTCTCCGCGTCGGGGTGCTTCGCGGTGAAGGCCTTCAGCTCGGTGTTGAAGAAGGTGATCCGGCCCGCGTTGTCCTTCACCGCCTGCGCGAGGCGTACGGGCTCGGGGGTCACCAGCGAGGACTGCTTCATCGAGAGGTGATGCGGCAGCGCCTGCAGCTGCGCGGCCACCCACTTCACCCGCTGGGCCTCGGGGGCGAACGTCCCGTGAATGAGTTCACCCAGGCGCGAGGCGATGTACTCCCGGGGATCGTAGAAGGGGAACGAGTCGTCGAGACGCGCGTCCCACGCCCAATCGCGAATCTCCTCCAGGTACAGGAGCTCGAGCGCGATCCCATCCGAGAGAATCCGCGCGTCCGCTCGATCGTCGGTGGAAGCCTTGGTGAGATCGAGCGCCTTGACCTCCGCGGCTAGCGCGTTCAGCTGCCGGATCCGGTGCGTGATGGCAGGAGGATCCAGGTCCATCAGGCGGCCGTCCTCCTTGTGCACTCCCATGTACGTCGCGAGGTGGGGACGGGCGTGGAAGAGACCCTCGAGATAGCGCCCGCTCAGAGCCTGGACGGGGGAGGCCCCCGCGAGAACGGTCACCAGGAGCGGAACGGCGGATGCGAGCATGATTCCGGACCCTACACGCCCGGAACCGCCGTGAAAGGCGCTCTTCCGCGGACTGTCAGCCCCGCGGTGCCGCCCCGGGAGCTCACCGCGTGCGCTCGAACTGCATGATCCAGTTCGTTTCCCAGGTCTGCCCCGAATCGCGCGACGTGGCCTGCTCCCAGCGAGCGGAGGTCGGCGTGATGTGACCCCAGATGTACCGGGTCCGGATCTTCGCTCCGTCGATGACGTCGTCGGAATAGAACGTCCCGGTGCCGTTCTGGAAACGGCCAATGACCGGCGGCTCGCCCGGGCCCAGGGGATAGCGCTCGTCGAGCCACCAGATGGCCCACTGGCCGGTCTTCGGATCGAACGAGCGAAGCGCCACGCCCCGTCTCACGCCACCCGCGGTGTGGAAGACGTTGTCCTCGATGTTCGCCAGACCATCCATGATCTGATGGTTGCTGCTCGTTCCCTCGAACTCGATCCATTCCTGTCCGCCGTCGGGGAGCTTCTTCAGCGTCCGGTGGTGGACGCGCCAGGACCCGACCTCGAAGTCGAAGTCCCGGGCGCCGGCCACCTTCGGGGCCTCCGCGCGGTGGCCGGCCGGGTCCACCGATCTGCATCCACCGAGAGCGGGGACAACGACGAGCACCCCGGCAGCGGCCGCGCGCAGGAACGCCATCGGTGGATCTGCCCGCGGGTCTGGTCCGGTCACCAGGCCAGTTCGAGCGGAACGGACCAGACCAGCCCCCGTAACGAGGTGTTTGACACCTCGAAGTCAAGTGAACTTGACATGGGCGCTCCCGCTTTCGGAGGGCGCTCAGTGATGCAGGAGACGACGGATCCTGGGAGCAGGACGCCTCTCCGCCGCTGCAGCCCCGAGCACCGAGACGCCCGCCAGGACGGCCAGACGCGCCCAGTTGAGGTTCCGCCACCTCCTGCCCCGGCGCGCCACCTCCTCGGCTCCGAGCTGGTGGCCCGAGCGAATGAGCCGCAATAGCTCCGGGACGAAGTACGCCGCCGTCGCCGCCCAGGTCACGGCGAAGAGTCCACCCGCGACCGAGAGCAGCTGACGGCGCCGCGGGTCATTCCGGTTCAGCGCCCACGCCGACCCGAGCGCCACGGCAGACCCAGCCGTGAGCGGCGTCCAGAAGGCCCGCAGCGAGCGCGTACTCTCGGCGGCCTCCGGCAGCGATTCGGGGGGCGACGAGAACCAGCGAGGCATCACGAGGATCGACTGGTTCATTCCAGCTCCGACGGCACTGCCGAGGAGCACGTTGCTCGCTCCCAGTGCCAGTTCCGCGTACGACATCGCGAACCTCCTTGGTGTTCGTGGACGGTTACTCAGTGTGGGCCCGGGCCGTCGTGAATGCTCCGCAGGACGCTCGGGGTGTCACCGGCCGCGCAGGCGTTGGCGCGTCCGGGATGTGGACGGGGCTGCCGGCATGGACTCACCGGCGCGCCTCCGCCACGCTCGGCCCTACGGTCCGGAGCACAGGTAGCGCTCTCGGCGGACGGCCACGAGCGGAAGTCGTGGCGGTGCCGCCGAGCCCGACGAGGCTGGCAGGCCCTGCGACCCGTCCGGCATCGGAAACTGCCCGGCGACATCGGGGTCCGATCGCGTTCTGTCTAGTGCGGTTGACAGGGGGTCGTCTGGGCTGTATCGAGCTCCGTCGGCGGGGCTCTCACGCGGTGGTCCGATGCGGAAGATGTCAGACAGTGGTACCCGTGCACGCCGGGGAAGACCTCCGTCCCGGCACGCTCCGGGCCATCGAGCGGGAACTCGAACCCTGCCTCGGAAGGGGCTGGCTGCACCGATGAAGCGGTTCACCGTCATCTTCGAGCGCGACGAGACCGGATGGTGGGTGGCCCGGGTGAAGGAAGTACCCGCCGCCCTCACCCAGGGTCGGACGCTCGCCGAGGCTCGCCGACGTATCCGCCAGGCGCTGGGACTCGCCCTCGGCTCCGACCTCACTGCGCGCCGTGCTGCCCTCGTCGATGACGTCCGCCTCCCCTCACCGGTCCGGCGTGCGATCCGCAGCCTGGCGCTCTCCCGTGGACGTCTCGAGCGCGAAAAGCTCCGTTTCTTCAAGGCAACTGATACCGCGATCTCCGAGCTCCTCGACCGGATGAAGCTCAGTGTTCGCGATACCGGTGAACTCCTCGGCCTCTCTCACCAGAGAATCCAGCAGCTGAAGGCCAGCACGCTGGTCGGAGCGTTCAAAGGCACGAAGCCTCGCGGGCGGGTCCACGCGGCGCGACGGACGCCCTGACCCGGTTGAGACACGCCCTCACCGCGACCGCGGTTCCCGGAACCGCCTCTTCTCAGCTCGACTCCGACAGCGGAGCGACCAACGACGCTCCCAGCTCCCGGGCTGGAGGCACTCCCTCCACACCCAGCCGGATGACGAGCCGCGGCTCCGTGCGGTACGTCCGGTGCAGCCGGTCCCAGAGAGTCAGGCCGCTGGACCAGTTCGAGTTCCGCAGCTCCGGGTCCACCGAATGGTGGATTCCGTGGAGACGCGGAGTCATCACCACCAGGCTGAGGACATGCTCCATCGGGTCCGGCAGGCGGAGGTTGGAGTGGTGAAACGAGATGGAGAGCACCAGCAAGCGTTGCCACAGCCGGAGCGCCTCCCCGGGCACTCCCGCGCTCGCCACCTGCGCGACCCGGAACGGCAACGAGGCCAGCAGCTCGGCGACGTGAAACCGCCAGGCCGTCGTGACGTCCATCGCGGGATCGAGGTGGTGCGGCAGGTGGAGGCGCCACAGCCCGGGGTGCCGGTGTGTCGCCCGGTGCCAGAGGTACAGGGTCCAGTCGAGCCAGAGGACGCCGGCGAGGGTGCGCCAGGGCCCGCGCGGCAATCGGGACAGTCCCCAGCGCCGCCGTTCGGAGCGCCGCGCCGTCCACCGGGACAGGGGTACATCGAGCAGGACCTCGGTCAGCGCCCCGAGCAGCCCGAGCACCGCGTTCGTCCGGAGCCGCCGCGCATCGCGGTCGACGGGCCGGAGGGGCCAGCGCCGCTCCGCGAGCAGGAAGCCGATGGGCAGCGCCCAGGGGAGGCTCCGGGCAATCCTCCGCAGATCAGCGCGCATCGACGTACCAGCGGGCGAGCCGCGCGGGCGAGGCGCCGAGCGAGTACAGCGTCTGGAGGATCACCCACGTTCCCAGCGTCCGCAGGACGTGATTCTCGTAGCGACGCCCGGAGGTGACGGCCTCGACGTCGCGCACGTACACCGTCCCGCCCGAGCCCTCGAGCCGGCGGATGAAGGCGTAGTCCTCGAAGAGCGGCTGCGCAGGGAATCCGCCCAGGCGCCAGTACACCGCGGTCCGGACGAAGAGCGGCGAATCCCCGTAGTAGATGCGGAGCAGCCGGCACCGGAGATCGTAGAGCCAGGTGAACAGCCTCCCCACCGGCGCGTCTCGCGGCTCGAACCGGAGGAAGAAGTTGCCTCCGGAGACGCCCGGATCCTGGAGCGCCCGCTCCACCGCTGCCCTTGCCTCAGGGGGGAGCACCGTGTCCGCGTGCAGGAAGAGGAGCACGTCCCCGGACGCGCGAGCAGCCCCGGCCATCAGCTGCTGTCCTCGCCCCCGTCCCTCCTGGAGCACCAGGGCGCCCTCGGCGCGAGCGATGGCGGCGGTGCGATCCGTGCTTCCACCGTCGGAGACCACCACCTCGTCCGCGATCGCACGAGCCCCGGCGACGGCGCGGCCGATCCGTGCCTCCTCCTGCCAGGTCGGGATGATCGCCGAGAGCCTCACCCCTGCCGCTTCCTCTCGCTCTTCTTCGGCCGGAGAGTTCGGTCCCGGTTCAGACCTCGCCGCTGCTGGATCGCGGGCGACGAGCCCTTCCGGGGCACGCCCAGCCTCATCCGGACGTCCCGGATCGCGAGCTTCAGCTCGTTCCAGCGGTACGGCGGCGGGTCATACCCGTAGGCGCGGAAGCGACCGGGCGGGACCTTCCCCTTGCCCCTCACATGGGACGCGAAGGCCGCCGTCCAGGCGTCGAACGCCTCCAGCACCCGCGCCTCGGCCATCAGATGCTCCGCTTGGTTCTCGCGGTATGGCTTCCCCTCCCCGAACGTCTCGTGACGCCAGAGCGCGTCCGGCACCTCGACGCCGCTGAACCGACACTGCCAGACCAGGGGCGCGAAGGCCTGCCGCTCGTCATCGAACGGCTCCTCCTCCGGATCGAACCATTCGGGGTGGCGGAGCTTCCTCGGGCGCCCCGAGGAATCCAGCTCGTCCGCCCCGCCATCGCCGTAACCGAAGAAGGCTGCCGTCCGGCCTTCCAGGTGGTTGAGGGAGAGCGACTCCCACTCCGGCGAGGACTCCAGCGCCATCGCCTTCTCCGGGTCCTTGTGGTCGATCAGCTCCTCGCGCGGATTGCCTCCATTCATGCAGACCAGGCGATCGAACATCAGCTTCAGATTGCTGGTCGGGGCGTACCAGTTCACCGGAGCGATGAAGGCCCAGGCGTCCGCGAGGTCCAGCCGCGCATACAGGTCCAGGTTCCACATGAGGTCCGGCTCCGCGCGGTCGTCCTTGCGGTAGCAGTTGCAGGGCCACACGCAGAGCGCCATGGAGGTCGAGACGCAGGCGTTGCAGCTCTGGATCCGCGGGCGCCCGTAGACGTTGCCCAGATCCTCGACATCCACCTCCCACTCGTCGGGAAGCCGATCGGCCATGCGGAGCATCAGCGCTCGCGCCTTCGAGTCCACGCCCGGGCAGTTGTATTGCCGTCGATCCGAGCCAGCGACGAGCAGCACCCGGAACGGGCGCTTGTCGAGAGGGAGCTTCCCGCTTCGCTTCCGCGGCTTCATGGCGCCCACCCGGCAGTGGCCTGCGCCGTCGCCGCGGCCGTCACCTCTCCCCTGGCCACGAGCCCGAGCAGCCGCCGCAGAGACTCCAGCGTGTCCACGTCGAACCAGCGGGCGACCCGCGCGGTGGACAGCCCCAGGGTCCGGAGCCTCCGCTCGACCTGGAGCAGGGTGTCCGGCTCGCTCCAGGTCACGCCGGCGAACATCTCCAGCGGGCATCGGCGGGTGGCGATCAGGTAGAAGCCGCCGTCGTCCGCAGGTCCGAGGGCAACGTCGACCGACCGCAGCATCGACTCCGCCTCCTCGATCGCCGCGAGAGGGAACCCGGGCGAGTCCGCGCCGATCGCCGCCGCCCACGGAGCGTGGCCGAGCGCCCGGCGGAGCATCCGCTCCAGCCGCTCACCGAGCTCGCCGTCGCCCTGGGTCCACCACTCGTCCGCCAGAGGCGAGGAGACGCCCCGCTCGGTGCTCGCGAGCACCACCCGGAGCGGAAGCCTCCGGAGAGAGACGAGCGTGTCCTCGAGAAAGGCCGTCGCCAGCCGCGCGGCCGCGCCGGCTCCGATCTCCGCCGCGAGCCGCGTCTTCACCTCGCCGGGCCGGGGCGGCTTGGCGAAGACGCAGACCACCCCGCTCGCGTCCGGCGAAGTCACGTGACCGCGCCCCCGCACGACGAGCCGGCGCCCGCGGTGCAGCCGAAGCAGTGTCGGGCCACGCGGACCTCTCGCTGCTCGAGCGCCGCCAGATCGAACCGGGCGATGTGACCGACGGGCGAGTCGACCCCCAGCTCGAGCATCTGGTTGAAGTCGCAGTCGTAGAGTCGTCCGTCCCAGCCAACCGAGAGAGTGTTCCGGCACATCAGGCCGGGGACCGTGGCCGGGTTGAAGGCCTGCACCAGGTGCTGGAGGTAGCTCTCCAGATTCCCGGAAGTCTCCAGCCACTCGAGGAATCTGCTGATGGGGAGATTGGCGAGCGTGTACAGCGCATCGAACCGGATGCCGTGCACGCGGAAGAGCTCGCGCTTCCACTCCGCCTCCAGCGACGCCTGGTTTCCGGGGAGGAACGCGCCCACCGGATTGGTCACCAGAACGAGGCGAAGACCGCTCCGCCCGTCCCCGTACCCCACCGCGTTCAGCCGCTTCAGCGCGGCGATCGACGCCTCGTACACGCCCTCCCCTCGCTGGCGGTCCGTCCCCAGCGCGCGGACATGGGGCAACGAGGCCACCACCTCCACGCGGTGCCGGGCGAAGAAGTCGACCAGGTCCCGGTGAGGGGCGGTCTGGAGCACCGTCAGGTTGCACCGATCCATGACGTGGAGCCCGAGGCCCCGGAGCTCCTCGACCAGCCAGCGGAAATGCGGATTGAGCTCCGGAGCGCCGCCGGTGAGGTCCACCGTGGCGATCTCGGTTCCGGCGAGGGCGCGGAGGCATTGTTCCATCGTCTCGCGCGACATGCTCTCGGTGCGGTCCGGACCCGCATCGACGTGACAGTGGCGGCAGGTCTGGTTGCAGACCTTCCCCACGTTGATCTGGAGGATCTCCAGCCGGGAGGGCCTCAGCGGCCAACGTCCAGCTCGAGTCAGCGCCTCCGGAAACTCCCGGTCAATCGGGACCGCTCTCAGCCTGGCCAGCTGCGCCGCCGGAGAGGACAGCGGCGCGCCACGGGCGGCGAGGCTGGGAAGCGTGCCCCGGGCCATCACATCCCCAGTCTCTCCGCGTGGTTCCTCATCTGGACCCCATGCATCAGGGAGGATCCGCCGCGGATCGCCGCGGCGACGTGCACCGCCTCGGTCATCTGGTCGAGATCTGCTCCCTGCCGGAGCGCGTCCGTGCTGTAGGCCTCGATGCAGTACGGGCACTGCACGGCGTGCGCGACGGCCAGGGCGATGAGCGACTTCTCCCGGGCGCTCAGGGCTCCGTCGGCGAAGACCGCCCCGTACCAGTCGAAGAACTTCTTCGCGAGGTCGCCGCGGTTCTCACCGATCTCCGGAAACCGCTGGAGGTCGTCGCAGTGGAAGTAGTGCAGTCGAGGGTCCATCGGTCGTCCCCGGAGAAGTTGCCTTCCCGAAGGTCGAGCGGGCATCCGTCAGCGGCAAGTCGCCGGCCGCGTCCAATGCCGGGAGAGCGCCGTGCGCCCCCGCGCGCCGTCGCGGGCACAACAGACGCCCGGGCCTTCCAGGGGGAGACACGCTCGGCCGCCCCATGCTTCGCCGTGCCGGCCTGCTGCCAAGCGGTTGAATTGCCATGGCTTTCGTGAAAGGTCCGGGCCGTGTCGATCCTCGCCGGTCCGGTTCGTCGCCAGGTTTGAAGAGGCGATCCCGGCCGGTCCTGGCCGGCTCGACCTCTCGAATTGACAGGAGAACGGCAATGCGCGTGATGGTGATTGTCAAGGCGACGAAGAACTCCGAGGCGGGCGCTCTCCCCAGCGAGAAGCTCCTCGCCGACATGGGCAAGTTCAACGAGGAGCTGGTCAAGGCCGGGATCATGCTGGCCGGTGAAGGGCTCCACCCCAGCAGCAAGGGCAAGCGGGTGCGCTTCTCGGGCGGAAAGAAGACCGTCATCGACGGCCCCTTCACCGAGACCAAGGAGCTCGTCGCGGGCTTCTGGCTCTGGCAGGTGAAGTCGATCGACGAGGCGCTGGCGTGGGCCCGCCGCTGCCCCGATCCGATGCCCGGAGAGGAGTCGGAGCTCGAGATCCGTCCTCTCTTCGAGGCCGACGACTTCGGCAAGGAGTACACGCCCGAGCTCCGCGCGCAGGAAGATGCGCTGCGTGCCGAGATCGAGCGGCAGCAGAAGTCGCGAAAGTCGTGAGCGAAACCCACGTCGCCGGCTCGACCGCGGGCCGGCGGCGTCGAGGTGAACCCGGGATGCGGGCGAAGGCGACCAGCTCGTGAAGGCGCGGAGCGCGGAGAACGCCCGCCGCGGCAAGCCGGGCAAGGAACGCCGATGAGCGAGCTCGACCGCCCCGTGTTTCTCCAGGCCAGCCTGCTGCCAAGCGGTTGAATCGCCATGGCTTTCGTGAAAGGTCGGGGCCGTGTCGATCCTCACCGGTCCGGTTCGTCGCCAGGTTTGAAGAGGCGATCCCGGCCGGTCCTGGCCGGCTCGACCTCTCGAATTGACAGGAGAACGGCAATGCGAGTCCTGGTGATTGTCAAGGCGACGAAGAGCTCCGAGGCGGGCACTCTCCCCACCGAGAAGCTCCAGAAGATGCTCGCGGAGATGGGCAAGTTCAACGAGGAGCTGGTCAAGGCCGGGATCCTGCTGGCCGCCGAAGGGCTCCACCCCAGCAGCAAGGGGAAGCGGGTGCGCTTTTCGGGCGGCAAGAGGACCGTCATCGACGGCCCCTTCACCGAGACCAAGGAGCTCGTCGCGGGCTTCTGGCTCTGGCAGGTGAAGTCGATCGACGAGGCGCTGGAGTGGGCCCGCCGCTGCCCCGATCCGATGCCTGGAGAGGAGGCCGCCGAGCTCGAGATCCGGCCGATCTTCGAGGCCGACGACTTCGGGAAGGAGTTCACGCCCGAGCTCCGCGCGCAGGAAGATGCGCTGCGTACCGAGATCGAGCGGCAGCAGAAGTCGCGGAAGTCGTGAATCCCGGATGCGGGCGAAAGCGACCAGCGTCGACGACTATCTCGCTGGCGTGAGCACCGGGCAGCGAGCGGCGCTCGAACGGCTCCGGCGGACGATCCGGTCGATTGCGCCGACGGCCGAGGAGACCATCAACTACGGGATCCCGACCTTCCGGCTGGACGGGCATGACCTCGTGGGCTTCGGTGCGAGCTCGCGCCACTGCGCGCTCTATACGCTGAGCGGAAGCATCGTGGCCGAGCTCGCCGACGCGCTCTCCGGCTTCGACACCAGCAAGGGCACCATCCGCTTCCAGCCGGACCGACCGCTCCCGGACACGCTGGTGAGGAAGGTGGTGAAGGCGCGGATCGCGGAGAACGCCCGCCGAGGCAAGCCGGGCAAGGAACGCCGATGAGCGAGCTGGCCACGCGCAAGGCGATCGAGGCGGTCTGGCGGATCGAGTCCGCCCGTCTCCTCGGTGGGCTGGTCCGCATGGTCCGCGACGTCGGCCTGGCAGAGGATCTCGCGCAGGAGGCGCTGATGACGGCGCTCGAGCGGTGGCCCGAAGCAGGCATCCCCGACAACCCGGGCGCATGGCTCATGGCGACGGCGAAGAACCGTGCCCTGGACCACCTCCGAAGGAAGCAGATGCTGGAGCGCTCCCACACCGAGATCGCTTCCGATGCGGCTGGCGAGCTGCCGGTCCGCCCGGATCTGGAGTCGGCGATCGACGAGGACGTCGGTGATGACCTCCTCCGGCTCATCCTCGTCGCCTGCCACCCGGTCCTTTCGACCGAGGCCCGCGTGGCGCTCACCCTGCGGCTCCTGGGAGGGCTCACCACCGAGGAGATCGCCCGGGCATTCCTGGTCCCGGAGCCCACCATCGCCCAGCGCATCGTCCGCGCGAAGCGAACCCTCGCCGAGGCGAAGGTGCCGTTCGAGGTCCCCCGCGGCGAGGACCTCACCGCGCGGCTGGCCTCGGTCCTCGAGGTCGTCTACCTGGTCTTCAACGAGGGCTACGCCGCCACCCGGGGCGACGACCTCGTCCGCCACGACCTGTGTGATGACGCGCTCCGGCTCGGGCGCATCCTCGCCGAGCTCGTCCCCGGCGAGGCCGAGGTCCACGGGCTCGTCGCGCTGATGGAGGTCCAGGCCTCGCGGTTGCGCGCCCGCGTGGGGCCGAGCGGAGAGGCCATCCGCCTGTTCGACCAGGATCGATCTCGCTGGGACCAGCTCCTCGTGCGTCGTGGGCTCGCCGCGCTGGCCCGTGCCGAGGCGCTCGCCAGACCGCTCGGTCCGTACACGCTCCAGGCCGCGATCGCCGCGTGTCACGCCCACGCGCGGACGGCGGAGGAGACCGACTGGAAACGGATCGTCGCCCTCTACGACGCGCTGGTGGAGATCACCGGCTCGCCCGTGGTCGAGCTCAATCGGGCCGTGGCCGTCTCGATGGCCTTCGGGCCTGCCCAGGCGCTCGAGCTGGTCGAGATCCTCAGCGGCGAGCCGGCGCTGCGCGAGTACCACCTGCTGCCCAGCGTGCGCGCCGACTTGCTGGAGAAGCTCGGACGGAGGGAGGAAGCGGGGATCGAGTTCGAGCGCGCCGCTTCCCTCGCCCAGAACGTACGCGAGCGCGAGCTCCTCCTCGCGCGTGCACGGGCCTGCGGCTGGAAGATCGACCCAGGCCCGCGATCCTGAGCCAGGACCCTACGGCGGCGGAGGCGGAGGGCGGGCGACGCTTCCCGGTTCCCCCGTGGAGTCGCTCAGCTGGCACTCCGAGCGAGGATCCGCAATCGCACCGAGGGGACGGCACCCGCCGGGTCGCACGCGAATGTCACGAGACCGACTGCCCGGCGCCCCGGCTGCCAGGTGTCGGCCGGCCAGCGGACTCACGAGCCCGTTCGCTGCACCGCCTTGCCTCGCGGGAATAGTCGCGGAAGAACCGCATTGGTCGGCTGAAGGGAAGGCTCTCCGTGAAATACAAGCTCAAGGTCAACGGACAGACGCGGACGGTGGAGGCCGCGGAGGACATGCCCCTCCTCTGGGCCCTCCGGGACGGACTGGACCTGAAGGGGACCAAGTTCGGCTGCGGCATCGCTCAGTGTGGCGCCTGCACCGTGCTCGTCGACGGCGTTGCCCGCCGGTCCTGCATCACACCCGTCTCCTCGGTGGGCAACGGGAACATCACCACCATCGAGGGACTCTCCCGGGACGGGAGCCACCCGCTCCAGCGTGCCTGGGAGGAGCTCGACGTCCCCCAGTGCGGGTACTGCCAGGCCGGGCAGATCATGTCCGCGGCAGCCCTGCTGGCGAAGACGCCGAACCCCACCGACGATGACATCGACGGCGCGATGGCGGGGAATATCTGCCGCTGCGCGACCTACCTCCGGATCCGGCGCGCGATTCACCGCGCCACCGAGCTGGGCAAGGCCACGGCCTCGGCAGCCACCGGGAGCGGCAAGTGAGCACCGAGCTCTCGCGACGCGCGTTCCTCCGCGCCTCGGCCCTCGCCGGGGGCGGCGTCCTCCTCTCCAGCTTCTGGGAGCCCGTCGAGGCCGCGACCAAGGCCCGCCCCGCGCCGGCTCCGGTCCTCAACGCCTTCATCCGCATCCAGCCGGACGGCGTCGTCACCATCGCCTCCAAGAATCCGGAGATCGGCCAGGGCGTGAAGACCATGCTCCCGATGCTGATCGCCGACGAGCTCGACGTGGAGTGGAAGCAGGTCCGCGTCGAGCAGGTCGACTTCGACAGCAAGCGCTACGAGAACCAGTGGTCGGGCGGGAGCGCCGCCACGCACAACAACTGGCTGCCGATGCGGCGGGTGGGCGCGGCCGGCCGGGCGATGCTCGTCGCAGCCGCGGCGAAGACCTGGAAGGTCCCCGAGTCCGAGCTCACCACCTCGAAGGGCAAGGTGCTGCACGGGAAGACCGGGCGCTCGATCGGCTACGGGAAGCTGGCCGCCACCGCCGCGACGGTCGCCCCGCCGGATCTCGCGACGGTGAAGCTGAAGGACCCCTCGCAGTTCACCATCATCGGCACGTCGGTTCCGGGGGTCGACAACCACGCGATCGTCACCGGCAAGCCCATCTTCGGCATCGACGTGACCGTGCCGGGGATGAAGTTCGCCACCTTCGTCAAGTGCCCGGTGTTCGCGGGAAAGGTGAAGTCGGCGAACCTGGACCGGATCCGAGGGATGCCGGGCGTCCACAAGGCGTTCGCCGTCGAGGGCGGCAGTGACCTCGAGGGGCTCCTCGGCGGCGTGGCCATCGTCGCCGACAGCTTCTGGCAGGCACAGACCGCGCGGCGCGCTCTGGAGGTGACCTGGGACGAGGGCGAGACCGCGAAGCAGGGCACCGCCGCGTTCGACACCCGGGCCGCGGCCCTGTTCAAGGAGCCGCCCCACCGCTCCATCCGCAAGGACGGGGACGTGAAGGCCGCGCTCTCGAAGGCGGCGAAGGTGGTCACCGCCGAGTACAGGTACCCATTCCTGTCCCACGCGCAGCTCGAGCCCCAGAACTGCACGGCGCACTTCGCAAACGGGAAGATCACCTTCTGGGCTCCCACCCAGACGCCCGAGGATGGGCGCGAGATGGTCGCGAAGGTGATGGGCATCAAGGAGGACGACATCACCATCCACCTGATCCGTGCCGGCGGAGGTTTCGGGCGGCGACTCAACAACGACTACATGGTCGAGGCCGGGTGGATCGCGCGGGAGGCCGGCGTGCCGGTGAAGCTCGTCTGGACGCGAGAGGACGACTTCGCGCACGACTTCTTTCGCCCCGGTGGCTACCACTCCTTCACCGCCGGGCTGGACGCGAGCGGGAAGCTGACCTGCTTCCGCGACCACTTCATCAGCTTCGGAACCGAGAAGGACTTCGCCCCCTCGGCGGCGATGGGCCCCGCCGAGTTCCCGGCGCGGTTCCTGTCGGACCTCGCGCTCGACGCCTCGGTGATGCCGCTCGGCGTTCCCACCGGTGCACTGCGGGCACCACGCAGCAATGCGCTGTGCTTCGCGTTCCAGAGCTTCCTCGACGAGGTGGCCCACGCCACGGCCAAGGACCCGCTGGAGTTCCACCGTGCCCTCCTCTCGGTGACACCCTCGCCGCCGCCGGGTCCACCGCCCACCGCGAAGCCCGGAACGCCGCCTTCGCCGGCGCTCGACCCGGCGCGGATGCTGGGCGTCCTCGACCTGGTCGCCGAGAAGTCAGGGTGGGGAAAGAAGAAGCTCGCCCGCGGAAGCGGAATGGGCGTGGCCTTCTACTTCAGCCACCGCGGCCACTTCGCCGAGGTCGCCCAGGTCACGGTCAGCAAGAAGGGCGAGCTGACGATCGAGAAGGTCTGGGTCGCCGGCGATATCGGCAGCACCGTGATCAATCCGACCAACGCCGAGAACCAGATCCAGGGCGCGGTGCTCGACGGGATCTCCGAGGCCCTCGGCCAGGAGATGACCTTCGAGAAGGGCCGGGCCGTGCAGAGCAACTTCCACCAGTACCCGCTCCTGCGCATCAACCAGTCCATCCCGGTCGAGGTCCACTTCCGGAAGACGGACTTCTCGCCCACCGGGCTCGGCGAGCCCGCGCTCCCGCCGGCGATCCCGGCCGTGACCAACGCGATCTTCGCCGCGACCGGCAAGCGGGTACGCTCGCTGCCGCTCTCGAAGCACGACCTCTCCTGGGCCTGACGGGGGACGCCTCAGGCCGAACAGACGGCGCCGACGCCATCGCAGCACCCTCAGCGGCTCTTCGAGCGTCGGCCGCCCTTGCGGCTCGCCTTCTTCCCGGCGTTGGTGATCTTTGCCGCCCGCGCCTTGGGCATCCCCTTGCGGCGCAGGGCCCGGTACTGCTTCGGATTCTTCGTGGCCTTCCCACCGCTGCGAGCGGTGCTGTGCTTGCGACCTGGCATCTGAACGCCTCCTCGAGTCAGAAAAGTTGGGAGCCTTCCGGATTCGTCAACCCCGCGGGAGGGTTCCCCCCGCTGCTCGCGCGTCATATGCGGGCGCCCCTCGAGCAACCAAGCCTCCGGGCACGACGTTCACCGCCCGGGAGGTTCCCATGTGGAGAGGTCTCTTCGTCACCCTCGGGGTGTGCGCGGGATGCGGCGCCGGGCCGGCGTCGAACGACTCCTTCCTGACCGCGCTTCCGTCGCGCCAGACGCTCGAGGTCACCGCGCCCACGGCCCGTGCCCCGGCGGCGCTCTCCGCGAGCTCGGCGCCCGCGCTCGGTGAGACCGCCAGCCTCTACGTCCTCACCCGCCAGATGACGGCCCAGGTGAACGGCATCGTCGGCGGGGCGCTCGACATGCTGGGCCACATCTCCCGCACGCCTCCGGCTGCGGTCAGCGCCGACTCGGCGGTGTGGGGCCCCTTCAGCGAGCCACTCTCACCCGTGGCCGCGCGGCTCCTCGTCACCCGCGTCGCTCCCGGCTCTCATCGGTTCGTGCTCGAGCTGCGCCCCCGGTCCGGCCAGGACTCGGACTTCGAGCCCTTCCTCCAGGGCGGGTCGACCGGGGCCGGCCCCGGAGGCCCGAGTGAGGGGACCTTCGCCCTGGACCTCGATCTCGTGCACCGTCTCGACCCGGTCGCGGCGCCGGCGGAGGGGCAGCTCGTCGCCGGCTGGGGCGTGGTCCCGGTCGGGCGCCAGGTCCGGGTCGCTCTGGGAGATGTCCACGTCGGCTCGGAGCCGAGCACGACCGCGGAGATCGTCTCGACGATGCTGGCTGACGGCTCAGGCTCCCTCGTCTTCGACGCCGAGGCCAACCTCGCCGGAGAACCCGAAACGCCCGAGGCAGGCAAGGTGGGCTCGCGGTGGGACCCCACGGGCGCCGGGCGCGCGGACGTGGAGCTGAGCGGCGGCGAGGCCGGAGACGGCGCGCGGATCACCGAATGCTGGGACGCCGACTTCGGCCGGGTGTACGCCGAGGGGATGTCGGCGGACGGCGGCGTCGCGTCCGAGGGCGATCCGGCCGCGTGCGCGTTCAGCGAACCCCTGCGCTAGCGTGCGCCATGGGCCCGACGCGTGGCACCGGCCGAACTCGAGCAGCAGATCGCTGCGCTCCATCCGGCGAGCTTCGCCTGGGCCCTGGCCTGCACGCGCTGGAACACCGCCGAGGCCGAGGAGGTTCTCCAGTCCGTGTACCTTTCGATCCTCGAAGGTCGCGCCCGGTTCGACGGCCGCTCCACCTTCAAGACCTGGCTCTTTGCGGTGGTGCGGAACGTGGCCGCTCGCGCGCGCCGGCGGCGATGGCTGGAGGCGCGGGCGCCCTGGAGGCTGCTCCCCGGAGCGGAGGCCGAGCCGGTGGACCCGCTGACCGCCGAGGAGAAGGGAGCTCGGGTCCGGCGCGCGCTGGGGACGCTGCCCGCCCGCCAGCGGGAGGTGCTCGATCTGGTGTTCTTCCATGAGATGACGGTGGAGCAGGCCGCGGAGGTGATGGAGGTGTCGACCGGAACGGCCCGGACCCACTACCACCGTGGCAAGCTCCGGCTCCTCGAGCTGCTCGGATCGGAGGACCTGCCGTGAGCTCCGGAGACGACGAGGCCCGCCTCCGCGCCGCGATGGCCGAGGCGCACCGCCGGGATGCCGAGCACACCCCGCCCTTCGATGCGACGTGGCGGCGGTCCCGCCCACGTCGATCGACCTGGCGGTGGGCCGCGCTCACCGCCGGGCTGGCCGCGGCGGCCGCCGGCATCTGGCTGGTGACGCGGCCGGAGCCTCCGCCCACCTCGTGGCCCGCCATCGGCACGCGCTGGGTCGGCCCGACCGACTTCCTCCTCGAGACTCCCGACCTGATCACCCTGCGGTCGCTGCCCTCGCTGGACCCCGCCGCGGATCCGTGGACGGCTCGACCTGCTCCCCGAGGCACTCCATGACTCGCCGCACTCTCCGGAACCTCCTGGCCACGCTCGCACTCGCCGTCGGTCCCCCCGCTGCCGCCGAGGGGCCCCCGACGCCGCCCGCCCAGGCCGCGGACCCGATCGGGAGCAAGCTCTTTCCTCCCGAGCTGATCATGGCGCACCAGGCGGAGCTCGGGCTGGAGGACAGGCAGCGGGAGGCGATCCTCAAGGAGCTGGAGAGGGCGCAGGCGCAGTTCCCGCGCCTCCAGTGGCAGCTCCAGGCCGCGAGCCAGCAGCTGTCCCGGCTGCTCGACGCGCCGCAGGTCGACGAGGCGAAGGCCCTGGCTCAGGCCGCGGAGGTGATGAAGCTGGAGACGGAGGTCAAGCGGGCCCACCTGACGCTGCTGATCCGGATCCGGAACACCCTCTCCGACACGCAGCGGAGCAAGCTCCAGGCGCTACGCCGGGCCGGGCCGTAGCCGCGCGCGCAACGCGTCGACGGGGCGCGTGTCGCCGGCGCCGCACCTGGGCGGATGTGGCAGGCACGGCATTCCGCGCGGTCGCGGGGGGCATCCCCCGTGCAGTGCGCCCGGCCCCGGCACCTTCCAGGAGGAGCGCGATGGAGACCGAGACCGCTGGGTGGAAGTGGGTTCTGCAGAGCATCGTGGAGAGCGTGGTCCTGCTGCTCGCGCTGAGCGTGCTGGGCCCCCTCACCCTTAGGCTGATCGGCTGAACCGATGGAGACCGAGACCGACGGGTGGAGGCGGGTCGAGCGGGTCGTCCTGGAGATCGCGTTCCTGGTGCTCGCGGTAGGCGTCCCTTATCTCACCCTGCTGATCGGCTGAACACCGCCATCTGCGTCGGTGGGCCGGCGGACTCGTCCACCGGACCCACCGGCGCCAGAGCCCGAGCCGCTCCTCGGCGACCTCTAGCGAGCGGAGCCGAGGTCGAGGACCCGGGAGCCGCCGAGCTCTCCCTGCATCGCGACCACCGCGGTGCGGCACTGCTCGTCGAGGCTGACTTTCCGCTCGCGGCGCGGGGGGTCGGCTCCGGCTCCGGATCGCTCGCTTCCTCGGACTGCTCTCGACCACGAGCCGGTCGAGCGTGGCCCGGGCCAGGCTCCGCCGGTGCGCGAGGTCCGACAGAGGACTCGTCACGGAGCAGCTCGACTGCCTCGCACGAGACAGAGTCGTGCCCGTTCGCTGCACTTCGTTGACATCTGTCACAGCAAGCCATCAGCATGCCGCGCTTCTTCGAGATTCGACGCGAGGGGAAGGGTGGACAGCGTCGGAGTCCAGCAGTCAGTCTCATCCGGACGGCGCATCGTCCGGGTGGACGAGCGGGGCCGTAGCGAGCCGTTCGGCGCCGAGCCCGTCGCCGCGAGCGGCGACGCGTGGCCCCATCTCACGCTCGAGGAATACCTCCGGGGGCCCGGAGAGGAGCGCGAGGCCACCCTGATCCACCACATGCTCGTCCTCAACATCGGAGCCGGTTACCGCCGTGAGCTGCGGTGGGGTGACGATCCAACGGTCCTCCGCTACACCTTCCAGCCCGGCTCGATCTCCCTCTTTCCCGCCGGCACGCGCTTCCGGGTCCGCTGGCTGGATGAAGGCCACGCGCTGGTGGTCACCGTCGAACCGTCACTCCTGCGCGAGGTCCAGGGCTCGAAGAGCCGGGGCCTTCCCGGGCTCGTCCCCGTGGCCCAGGCCTCGGATCCGCTGCTCGCCCACCTGATCCACGGGCTGCGAGAGGTGCTCAGGATGCCGCGCGCGTCTCAGGGTGCCTACGGGGCGCCGATCGGACACGCTCTCGCCACCCACCTCCTCGCCCACTATGGCAGCTCGAACATGCTCGCCACAGGTGGAGCCCTTCCGCTCAGCCGTCTCCGGCGCATCACCGAGTACATCGATCGAAACCTGGACGCGCCGCTCACCCTGCGGGAGCTCTCTGCTCTGACCGGCCTGAGCGTCTTCCACTTCGCCCGGACCTTCAAGGAACGCACCGGGCTGTCTCCCCACCAGTACGTGCTGCGCCGGCGCGTGGACCGGGCCAAGGAGCTGCTCTCGGATTGTCGCGCGAGCCTGGCGGAGATCGCGCTCCGCTGCGGCTTCTCCCACCAGTCACACTTCACCCGAGCCTTCCACCTGCTCTCGGGGATGACGCCCACCCGGTGGCGCGAGCGCGACGCGCACGTCGAGCATTGAAGGCGCTCGACGGCGCGACGTCCGTCCCTCGGCGACGGCACAGCGCAGCTTTCGTGCGAGGCTGGCGGCTCCGTTGATCGCTCGCCGGTCTCTTCAGTCACACGGCTGCCCGAAGCCGGCGACGTGTCGAAGACCTTCCCGCGCCTGCGCGCCGACCTCCGTCACCCATGCGCTCGACGCGCTGGGACAGCAGATCCCCTCTCGCCGGAGCCACAGCACCCGGACGTCCCTCGCCTTCCCGGGAAGCACCGCCACCGGGACCGGCAACCGTGTTCCCTGTCCTCGCGGCTGCGTGTGCCACTGGCCAGGGACCAGCTTCCCCTCGTCCCGCGCGAGCACCCTGAAGCGAACGGAGACGTACCGGCCGAGGCCGTTCTCCTGAAGCTGTCCTCGTCCCTGGACCTGAACTCCGAGCTCTCCGCTTCGCTCGAGGTAGCCAAGACAGGTGACCAGCTGCCCGGCCCCGGGCGACCCCGCAGCATCTGGGGGAGGGTCACCGCAGGGAGGAGGAGCTTCCGCGGGAGGCCGGAGCCCGGGGCGTAGACCGTCGGGATCGGTACCCTCGATGCTCGCCAGCCTCAGCGGACGGACGGCGGAGCGATCGATCCGACCCGCCGCGATGACAAGCCCGTATCGCTCGGATTCGCTCACCGAGAGCGGTACCGCGAACTGTCCTCTCCCACACTCGCCGAGCATGCACTCCGGCGGCTCGAACGCGACCTCGTCCACACGACCGTCCCCGACGAACAGTCCCTTCTCCCCGAGTTCCTTCCGGATACGGGACTGCATCTCCGGGGGCGCTCCGGTCTCCCTGCGCTGGCACTTTCGCGGCCAGATGACCCGGCTCCGCTCGACGACGAACAGCGGAAGGTCGCCCGCATTCGTGTCCTCCGTCGCCCTGGAAAGGACGAGCCCGAGCGTGGCGAACAGCAGCGAGAGCACGCCGCCAGTCTACGTGCTGTGCGCAGCGCCGCTCGACGCTCGTTCCCGGTGCCGTATCGCCGGAGACACACCGCGTGCCCGACCATGCACCCCCCTCAGGCCATCACCGGCCCTGGATGCACTCCTACGTTTTTGTCCTATTCATGTCGAATTAGGACAAAATTGTCGCTTCCATAGAAAAGGGCTCCCCGCTCGGACGCGAAGCGGAATCCGTCGCGCCCCATGCACCTCTTTCGTCCGTTCTCGGCGTCACTCGCAGTTAGGACAAATTTGTCGCTCTATTGGGCGGTCCATACATTTTCGTAAGATCGGGATCCGGTTGTCGAACGGGCCTTCCGAGACAAACGCGCCGCGTCAGACGTGGCACCGCACTTGCTGGTGTGCGTTGGCCCATGACGAAGAAGCAGCTCGTCGTCGTGGGTAACGGAATGGTCGGGCATCGCTTCCTCGAGCTCCTCCTCGAGAGTGGCGAGAGCGAGCGGTGGAACGTGGTCACGTTCTGCGAGGAGCCTCGGCTGGCCTACGACCGCGTCAACCTCACCAACTTCCTGGGCGGAAAGTCGCCAGCCGAGCTCTCCCTCGTGGGCCCGCGCCGTTACGAGGACGCCGGCGTCACGGTGCACCTCGGCGATCGAGCCGCGGTCATCGATCGTCAGTGCAAGCGCGTACTCTCCGCCGAAGGTCGACGCATCCCGTACGACGTGCTGGTCCTGGCGACCGGCTCGGCTCCCTTCGTTCCGCCAATCCCCGGGCGCGACGCCTGGGGCTGCTTCGTCTACCGGACCATCGACGACCTCAAGCGGATCCGACTCTGGGCCGCGCAGATCCAGACCGGCGTGGTCATCGGCGGAGGCCTGCTCGGCCTCGAGGCGGCCAACGCGCTCACCCACATGGGGCTGGAGACCCACGTGGTCGAGTTCGCGCCTCGCCTGATGGCGATGCAGATCGACGAGGGCGGCGCGCAGATCCTCCGCTCCAAGATCGAGGCGCTGGGCGTCTCGGTCCACACCGGCAAGAACACCACCCGGATCGTCTCCCGCGGCGGCCGGGTCACCGAGATCCGGTTCGCCGACGGCGGCGTCCTCGCGGCCGAGATGGTGGTCTTCTCCGCCGGGATCAGCGCCCGTGACGAGCTGGCCCGGAACGCCGGCCTCGAGGTAGGCGAGCGCGGCGGCATCGTCGTCGACGAGCGTTGCCGCACCTCCGACCCGGACATCCTCGCCATCGGGGAGTGTGCCAGCTACCGCGGCCGCACCTACGGCCTTGTCGGGCCCGGGTACCAGATGGCCCGGACCGCGGTCTCGACCCTCGCTGGTGGCGACGACCGGCTGGGCGTGTTCGACATGAGCACCAAGCTGAAGCTCATGGGCGTGGAGGTGGCGAGCTTCGGCGACGCCCACGGCACCCTGCCCGGGGCGCGCGTCGTCGCCTTCTCCGACGCGGTCTCCGGCGTCTACAAGAAGCTGGTCCTGAGCTCGGACCGCCAGCGGCTCCTCGGCGGCGTCCTGGTCGGCGAGGCCTCGAGCTACGGCCAGCTCCTGTCGTTGACCCAGAGCAAGGCCGCCCTTCCTCCACAGCCCGAGCAGCTGATCCTCCCCCGGCTCGAGGGGGGAGCGGCGCTGCCCGGCGTGGACGCGCTCCCCGACGCGGCGACCATCTGCACCTGCCAGAACGTCGGCAAGGGCGTCATCTGCAAGGCCATCCGGAGTCAGGATCTGACCTCGGTCGGAGCGGTCAAGGCGGCGACGACCGCCGGCACCGGCTGCGGCTCCTGCGTCCCATTGCTCGGCGAGCTCCTCGCCCGCGAGATGAAGCGCGCAGGGAAGAAGGTCTCCAGGGACCTCTGCGAGCACTTTCCCCACCCGCGACAGGAGCTGTTCCACCTCCTCCGGGTACACGGGGTCCGCAGCTTCGACGAGCTGATCGGCAAGCACGGCCGTGGCACGGGCTGCGAGATCTGCAAGCCCGCCGTGGCCTCGATGCTCTCCTCGACCTGGAACGAGCACGTCCTCGAGGACCGCCACCTCGGGCTTCAGGACACCAACGACCGCTTCCTGGCCAACATCCAGCGCGACGGGAGCTACTCGGTCGTCCCACGCGTCCCCGGCGGAGAGATCACGCCCGACCAGCTCATCGCTCTCGGGTGGATCGCCCGAAAGCATTGCCTCTACTCGAAGATCACCGGCGCGCAGCGGGTGGACCTCTTCGGGGCACGGCTCGAGCAGCTGCCGCAGATCTGGCGAGACCTCGTCGCTGCCGGCTTCGAGTCCGGCCACGCCTACGGCAAGGCGCTGCGCACCGTGAAGTCGTGCGTGGGGAGCACCTGGTGCCGCTTCGGCGTGCAGGACTCGGTCAGCTTCGCCATCCGCCTGGAGAACCGGTACAAGGGCCTTCGCGCGCCCCACAAGCTGAAGTCCGCCGTCTCCGGCTGCGCCCGCGAGTGCGCCGAGGCGCAGGGCAAGGACTTCGGGGTCATCGCCACCGAGAAGGGCTACAACCTCTACCTCTGCGGCAACGGGGGAATGAAGCCGCAGCACGCGCAGCTCTTCGCCACCGACCTGGATGAGGACACCCTCATCCGGTACCTCGACCGGTTCCTGATGTTCTACGTGCGCACCGCCGACCGGCTGCAGCGCACGGCGGCGTGGTTCAACAACCTCGAGGGCGGCATCGAGTACCTGCGCCAGGTGCTCATCGATGACTCGCTCGGGATCTGCGCCGAGCTGGAAAGCGACATGGCGCGCATCGTCGACAGCTACCGCTGCGAGTGGAAGGCGACCATCGAGGACCCGGTCAAGCTCGCCCGCTTTCGCACCTTCGTGAACTCCCCGGAACCCGACCCCAGCCTGGTCCGGGTTCCCCAGCGAGCCCAGCACCGGCCCGCCACCTGGGAGGAGAAGCAGCTCCACCTCGTTCCGCAGGAGGCCGAATGACCGCCATCGCCCTCGAGCTCGACGGGGCGCCGTGGGAGGACGTCTGCGCCCTCGAGGACATCGTCCCCTGGACCGGCGTCTGTGCGCTGATCGCCGGCCGGCAGGTGGCCATCGTCCGCACCGGCGACGCCGTCTACGCGCTCGGGAACCTCGACCCCTTCAGCAAGGCCAACGTGCTCTCGCGGGGGATCGTCGGTGACAAGGACGGGATCCCCAAGATCGCCTCTCCCATCTTCAAGCAGACCTTCGACCTGCGCACCGGGCAATGCCTGGACAACCCGGCGGTGCGCGTCCCCACTCACGAGGTCCGCATCGAGCGCGGGCGGATCCTCGTGCACCGCGAACCGCGCCCCGGAGACCAAGATGGAGCATGAAACGATCGCCGCGGTGGCCACGGCCGCCCGGACCAAGGCCGGACTCCTCCGGCAGAGCCCGTGGCAGTACCTGGTCCTCTCGGCGCTGGCCGGCGCCTACGTGGGCCTGGGGATCGTGCTCATCTTCGCCATCGGCGCGCCCCTCCAGGCCGCGGGCTCCGGTGCGACCCGCGCCGTCATGGGTGCCTCGTTCGGAGTGGCGCTCACCCTGGTCATCTTCGCCGGCTCGGAGCTGTTCACCGGGAACAACCTGGTGATGACCGTCGGCGTGCTGTCGCGCACCGTCACCGCCCGAGCGCTGGCCCGCATCTGGATCGCGAGCTTCGCGGGGAATCTGGTCGGCTCGCTCCTCCTCGCCGCCGCGACCGCGAGCTCGGGCGTCCTGAGCAGGGCACCGGCGAAGGAGTTCGTGCTCGGCGTGGTTGCCGCGAAGATGGCCGCGCCGGCCAGCGAGCTGTTCTTCCGAGGCGTGCTCTGCAACGCGCTGGTCTGCCTTGCGGTGTGGATGGGGATCCGGACCAAGGACGAGACCGCGCGCCTGGTGCTCATCTTCTGGTGCCTCTTTGCCTTCATCGGCGCCGGCTTCGAGCACAGCGTGGCAAACATGACGCTGCTCGGCATCGGGCTCTTCCTGCCGCACGATCCGGCGCTGGTCTCCTGGGCAGGGTTCGCCCGCAACCTCTCGCTGGTCACCGCGGGCAACATCGTCGGCGGGGCACTCCTCATCGGGCTGCCGTACT